>QHVR01000790.1 GCA_003223595.1 Acidobacteriota bacterium | reverse complement strand
CCCCAGACGATCCCGAGTGGCACATCTTCTACACCATTCGCACTGGCGTCCGTTACACGGGCATGCCCGCTTGGGACAAGGCGCTCACCCCGCCAGACATGTGGAAGATCACGATGTTCCTCTCTCACATGGACAAACTTCCACCCGCCGTCCAGCAATACTGGAAGACCAGCTTCGGCACCAGCCCGGAACCTGAGAACAAGGAAGGAATGAAAGACCTCAGCCACGATCCCAATTACGAGAAGAAAGGCCACGACAAAGATCACGATAAGGATCAGCACTGAAACTTTGATCTGCAACCGTGGAAAGCGGCCCTTCAGGGCCGCATACGCGTGCGCAGCAAACCAGGCCTTTAGGCGCAGTGTCCCGACCTCTGTCGCGCACCCGCTATAATATTCGTTTGCGCCCGCCCCTTTTTAACATCCGTGGGCCTTATGGAAGGAAATCATGCCGACTGACATCATCATGCCCCAGATGGGCGAATCCATTGTCGAAGGCACCATCACCAAGTGGCTGAAAAAACCCGGCGACAAGATCCGACAAGGTCGACGCGGAAATCCCTGCCCCCGCCTCCGGAGTCCTTCAGGAGATCAAAGTCACCGAGGGCACCACGGTTGGCGTGAATACAGTAGTCGGAACCATCGCCGTTGACGGCGAAGCCGCCCTAGCCAAGTCCGCCGCGCCATCAGCGAAGCCCGCTGCCGCTGCACCAGCGCCGCCCAAAGAAGAAAAGAAAGCAGCCCCTGTTCCTCCACCGATGCCTGCTCCTCCGGCGGCCGCTCACGAAGAAGAAGACGAAGCCCGCTCTTCCCCGCTAGTCCGCAAGATCGCTCGCGAGCACGGGATCAGCCTCTCACAAATCAAAGGCACGGGCCTGGGCGGCCGAATCACCAAGCAAGATATCCAGCAGTTCATCGACAACCAAGGATCGCATCCCGCTCACGTAGAGGCAGCCTCTCAGGCTGTCCCGCCAAAGCGAAGCGAGGCGGAATCGCATGCAGCCCCAGCCGCCTCCCCTCGTCCCGCCGCACCAGCTCCCTACCCCGGCGATCTAGTCCCCATGACGAACATGCGCAGGCTGATCGCCAAGCACATGATCGAGTCCCGCCGCACCAGCGCTCACGTTCACTGCATGTATGAGGTCGACTTCACCCGCATCGTGAACCTGCGCAGCAAGCTGAAGACCGCATTCGAGCAGCGTCACGGCGTGCGCCTGACCTTCATGCCCTTTTTCGTGCGCGCCGCCATCATTGCTCTTCAGCAGTGGCCCATCATCAACGCCAACATCGACGGCGACAACATCCGCTATCATCGCAACATCAATGTGGGCATCGCCGTTGCCCTCGATTGGGGCCTGATCGTTCCCGTGCTTAAGAATGCCGGTGACTTGAACTTCTTAGGCCTGCAGCGCGGCATCACCGACCTCGGCGAGCGTGCCCGCACCAAGAAGCTCAAGCCCGAGGACGTCGAAGGCTCCACCTTCACCATCACCAACCCCGGCCAGTTCGGCGCCGTGTTCGGCCTGCCTATCATCAATCAACCAAACTCCGCCATCATGGGCGTGGGCGGCATCACTAAGCAACCGTTGGTGATCACCGACAAAGATGGCAATGACTCCATCGCGATCCGCTCCGTCGTTCATCTCACGCTAGGCTACGACCACCGCCTGATCGATGGAGCAGTCGCCGACCAGTTCATGGCCCAGGTAAAAAAGAATCTTGAGCAGTGGAACGAAGACGTCGGCTGAGCGAAGAAGTAGTAAGATGCCCCACCCTACGCGCTTTTCGCAGGGTGGGAATTTTGATTTCGGCAGTTCTTATTGCGCCCCAGCCTTCTTGGCCCACGTGGACGCATTCAGGCATTGCACAGTCCCGTCAATTACGAGCGATATCCCCTGACGAAACTTGTCCGCGTCGACGATCTCCCGCGAGGACACGGCATCCATTGTGCTCAGCGCGCTTTCCAAAAACATCATAGCGGCATCCTTCTTCTCCGCTCCAGACTTGCTCTTGCACATCCCTTCGATCCCCGCCACCAGCGATGGAATAAAACCCACCGCACGCAGCAATACATTTAAAAAGTTCATGACTCCTCCTAAGTAAATAGTTCGTTCCAGCGATAAACCACTCCCTGATCCCTGATCCCTAAGCCCTGCTTCTGATCATCCCTGCCCATACCTGCTCTTGGTCCGTGTGATCTACTTTCGCGTTCGACGACCGGCGCTGTTATGCGGATCGAGCAATGCCTTGATCTCGTTCTGCCCTTCCCGCAATTCCCCCAACTGTACTTCAGTCCGAATCCGAGCCTCGGTTGTTGTAGCCGCAATTTGCTCCAGCCGCTGCACCCGTGACTCCGTCGCCGCCAGTTCGGAATCTTGCCGCGCCGAATTCCGCGCATCCTGAATCACGTATCCCGAGATCGAAAGTGCCAGCGCTCCCATCGCGATCCTCCTGCCGCGTCATTTGCGGTATTAATGAATTGCCCCCCATCCGTGGCTTCGTTCTACAGAA
>QHVR01000789.1 GCA_003223595.1 Acidobacteriota bacterium | reverse complement strand
GTGGCGAAAGTTCCGGGGTAACTTTCAAAGCCATTCTGGACGGGACACCAACCTCGGCAGTGCGTCTGAATCCTGACGTGCCAACCGAACTGGAACGCACCATCAACAAGTGTTTGGAAAAGGATCGAAATCTCCGGTACCAACACGCCTCTGAGATTCGCACCGACTTGCAACGACTTAAGAGAGACACAGAGTCCAGCAAGGTGGTCGGCATCCCCGCATCGGCTGACAAGCCACTAAAACGCGGCAAGCTCTGGATCATTGGAGCCGTCTGCATTATCGTCCTCGGATTCGCGGTAGGTGGCACTTGGTATTTGCGTCTCAGCAGGGCATCGCAGATTGATTCAATTGCCGTGCTCCCCTTCACCAACGGGGGCGGAGATTCCAATACCGATTACCTGAGCGACGGCATCACAGAATCCCTGATTTCAAGCCTTACGCATGTACCCGAACTCAAGGTGAAGTCCCGCAACTCCGTCTTTCGCTACAAAGGGAAGGACGTGGATGTGCAGAAGGCAGGCAACGACTTGGGCGTGTCTGCGCTGGTGAGCGGACGAGTCACCCCGCATGGGGAGAACGTGGAAGTCAGTGCGGAACTTACCGATGTTAGGGATAACACTGAAATTTGGGGGCAGCACTACAGCGGAAACAGCGGGAGCATCATCTCTTTGCAGCAGCAAATTGCGAGCGACATCGCGGAAAAGTTGCGTTCTAACCTCAGCGCTTCAGAAAAGCAGCAGGTCACCAAACAAGGCACGCAAAGTCCAGAAGCTTACGATCTGTACTTGAAGGGTCGGTATTACTGGAATAAGAGGACACCTGCTGACCTCGCGACTGCCATTTCCTACTTCAATCAGGCGATTGTTAAAGACCCTCATTACGCATTGGCGTATGCGGGTTTAGCCGACGCCTACAACGTATTGCCAACCGAAGGGGGTAGCCCCGCCGAAAGCTTTTTGAAGGCGAACTCGTATGCCCGTAAAGCACTGCAGTTCGATCCGAGCCTAGCTCGTCCCCATTCCGTCATTGGCGGCATTGAGATGGACTATGAATGGGATTTCTCGAGCGGGGAGGCTGAGTACAAGAAGGCTCTGCAACTCGATCCCAACGATGCCACGGCTCATCAGTGGTACGCGCAGGATCTTGCTGTCATTGGGGGAAGGGAGGCGGAAGCTCTTAGGGAAATCAATCGTGCTCATCAGCTTGATCCGCAATCTTTGATCATCAGTCAAGCGGTGGGGCAGGTGTATGTTTGGGCCCGACGTTTCGATGATGCCATTGCTGTGTGCAAGAAGCTAGCAGATGAGAACCCGACATTTGCCGAAGCGCACGATTGTTTGAGCCTAGCTTATCGAGGTAAACGCATGTACCGGGAATTCATCGCAGATCGGAAGATTTTTGGTCAGCTTACCAGCGATTCGAGTGATTCTGAATTTGCTACTGCACTGGAGCAGGGATTCCGTTCAGGTGGCTGGAAGAGTGCCGTCACGAAAGGCATTGAAGTCAGACAAGCGCAACGCCGAAAGAGGTATTCGTCAGCGTTTGAGATCGCAACTCTATATGCCGAGTTGGGCGATAAAGAACAGGCATTCCGCTGGCTTGACACTGCTTACCAAGAGCGCGCCCCTGAAATGGGAGGGTTGAAGACTGATTTCACGCTCGACCCCCTACGGTCTGATCTACGGTTGGCTGAACTGGTGCGCAAAGTCGGGCTGCCACAGTAATTCGCCGATTTGGTCGTGCTTGGAGACTCGTTCCGCCACGGGAATGGCGATAAGGACTACTTCGGTCAATGGTCAGCATTGGTGACTGTTAGAGACTTCTGCACGCTCCGCAGGCGAGCGTTGATTGTCATTGTTGATTCCCTTCAGATTGGACCCAATTGATCACCTGCCCTTAATCGGATTTCGTGATCTGAGAACTCCCCGGTCTTCACCAAAACCGCTGCGATGTACGCGAGAGTTCTGCCTATCCGTGAATGCCGAAGGTCATCAAGTTGCGGTGAGAGCCGAGGGGAGTTTCGGCTCTCACAATTGCGAATCAGCCTGTTTCAATGTGTCTCTCGCGCCACTGCACCAGAAGACAGTGGAAAGAGAACTTAATCACAGGCCCAGAAGCGTTCAAAACTGATTATGCAACATCAGTCTCCTAACTACTGCGGCGTGCAGGGAAAATATGGTGTGCCGTCGAAGTGCTTGGTCAGATTGTCCAGCGCCAGGTGATCGTGAACGCTGACTGCCTGCTTGACCCAGTTCGTCGGGTTAGAGGTATTGAAGTTCGAATTCTTCCAGTGCTCCCACTGGACCCACCCATAGTGGTTCCCACTTGCATCTACCCCGAACTCGAATTCTTCCTTATTGCTACAGTGGTTTAAAGTCTGGTCAGTGCACCCCCACGTATAGATTACCGGCAAGATGGTGAGGTCGATCGTTCCACCGTGGACATCGTCATTCAGCACAAATCCGCCATACGTACTGTTGACCTGGGTTTGAGCATAAAGCAGATCGTGGTTGGTGGATGGCTTGCTGCAATCCTGGCTGGAGTATGGCTGCGGATCGGGATCAGGTTGGATAATGTAGCGGGTCGTATGGGCTGAGGTTCCCATAGGAGTGCTCCAGAAAGTACTGTACTGTCCGCCGGGGAAAAGGCAGCGTGCTGTCATGACATGTGATCCAAGCGCTTCTTTGTAGGACCACGGGTCCGCCCACTGATTTTCTGTAATCCAGAAGTAGATGTAATTTGCATCGTAGGTGCGAACGTCCCACGGATAACCATAGTACGGACCTGTGTTGGTATTGTTGTTTGGCGGCAAGCCCTGATAATCCTTGATGTAATACACTCGACCCTTGTTATTTTGTGAATCCGTGACCTGCCAATTGGTGTACACGAAGTTCTTGGAGCTGGAAGTCGTTGGCGGATTCGTGTTGTAATTCCAGGTGGTAGTCGTGCCTTCGAGATGATAGTGGGCACTGGTGAAGCTTGGTTGCATCATCATTACACTAAGTACGTCCCACTCACCTTGTTGTGGGCAGGTTATGGTGGCCGGTCCTTGGGCTGACGCTACACATGTTGCAAGGATCACGACAATGGCGGGAGCGAGAGTGTACTGCTTCATATTGGCTCCTTGAGGAGTGATGTTGTTCCGTTCCGATGTCAGGCTCAGA
>QHVR01000263.1 GCA_003223595.1 Acidobacteriota bacterium | reverse complement strand
TCCCGCTCGTTTCTAACGTTGTTCACGTCGGGAGCGAGCGAAGCCAGCTTGGCGGCGCTAACCAGAACCTTCTTCTCGCCGGTCGCCGTATCCACATACCACAGCTCGCCTTTCTCCCCCTTCTCGTCGCGCTGCACGAATGAGAGCTTCGATGCGTCTGGACTCCACTCGATAGTTTCAGGCCCGCGCCCTGCCAAGCCTCCCGGCTGAAACATGGCTTCGATGGTCAGCGGCTTGGTGGGCGCGTTCTGAGCTGCGGCGACGGTGGCAAGAATGACGAAAGCGAGCAGAGTGGACGCAGCAAGAGCAGGCACAGTCTTCCTATTCACGAAGTGACCTCACCTCAGGCAATGGAATCCCACACACAGGCGAACCGAGCAGTGTACACCGCAAGGAGCGGCGCTGTTCTCCGCGTGGGCTATAATTGCGCGGCGAATGCCCCTGAACTCCGGTACAAGAATCGGTCCGTATGAGATCCAGTCTCCGCTCGGCGCGGGAGGCATGGGAGAAGTGTACCGAGCGCGCGACACACGGCTGGATCGCAGTGTTGCGGTGAAAATCCTGCCGGCTTCGTTCGCTTCGGATCCTGACCGGCTTCGGCGCTTTGAGCAGGAGGCGCGTTCGGTCGCCGCTCTCAACCATCCCAACATCCTTTCCGTGCACGATATGGGCACTCACGACGGCACCCCGTATATGGTTTGCGAGCTGCTGGAGGGCGAGACTCTGCGCCAGCGTCTGAGCGGAGCGGTCCTCTCTTCCCGCAAAGCCATTGAATTCGGCACTCAGATCGCTCACGGGCTTGCGGCCGCCCACGAAAAAGGCATCACCCACCGCGATCTCAAGCCGGAAAATATTTTCATCACCAAAGATGGACGGGTCAAGATTCTTGATTTCGGCCTGGCGAAGATCGCGCGAGGATCTGGAACGAATTCGGCCCAGACCCTTACAGCCGTGGACGTTGCCCTCACCGAGGCCGGACAGGTGCTCGGAACCGCTGGCTATATGTCGCCCGAGCAGGTGCGCGGGCTTGAAGTCGATCATCGCTCCGACATCTTCAGTTTCGGATCGATTTTCTTTGAGATGCTCAGCGGCAAACGCGCCTTTACCCGCGATACCGCCGCGGAGACGATGACCGCGATTCTCAAAGAGGATCCACCCGAGCTGACGCAGTTGAACCGGAACATTTCGCCCGCCTTGGAGAGGATTGCCCGGCACTGTCTGGAGAAGACTCCGGAACAGCGGTTTCAGTCCGCGCGCGATCTGGCGTTCGATCTGGAGGCGCTGTCGCAGTATTCCGGATCGTCGACTGGAGTCGTGGCGCGGCCATCGGCGGTGCAGCGAGCCCGCCGATTTCAGCTTCCGATCGCAGTCGTCCTGCTGCTGCTGGCGGCGGCCCTGGGCTTTCTGCTGGGACATAGTTCCACGCCGGTCGCGGAGGTAACTTATCACCAGCTGACGTTCCGCAAGGGAACGGTGCTCAGCGCGCGCTTCGCTCCTGACACGCGAACTGTGATCTACAGCGCGGCCTGGGGCGGAAGCGATCCGGAACTCTTCTCCACGCGCCAGGACACCATCGAATCACGGCCTGTAGGCCTGCGGCAGGTAGACCTGTTTGGTATCTCGCCGCAAGGAGAGCTTGCCGTGTCTTTGCGGCCTCAGGGCCTTCAGGGATTCTTCGGGATGCAGGGCACGCTGGGCCGAACTCCATTGACCGGAGGGACAGCGCCGCGAGAGGTTCTGGATAACGTGGAGTGGGCGGACTGGTCGCCGGACGGCACGAGCCTGCTCGTCGTGCGCACGGTTGATAACGAGAACCGCATCGAGTATCCCGCGGGCAAAGTAGTCTTTAAGCTCGCGGCACCGGGCTGGATCAGCCAACCTCGAATTTCCAGGGATGGAAGGCGAATCGCTTTTTGTAAGCACCTTGCGAGGGGCGATGATCGCGGCTCGGTGGCGATCATGAATTCCGATGGGAGCGAGGCGAAATTCTTCGGGGATTTCAGCAGCCTCTACGGCCTTGCATGGTCACCGAAGGGGGATGAAGTCTGGTTCACTGCCGACCCGACGACAACCACGATCGCCCGGCGGCTGATGTCTGTCTCGTTATCCGGCAAGTTCCGGCTTCTGGCTGCGGCTCCGGGAGACCTGACGCTGCACGATGTTTCCCCCAATGGCACGGCAATCATCACGATCGACGATCGCGAGCGGAAGATTTTCTTCACCACTCTCAAGGGCAGTGAAGAACGAGAATTGACCTGGCTTGACCGCGCTGTGCTGGTAGCGCTCTCTGCCGACGGCAAGCAGGTACTGTTCCATGAGGGAGGCAAAGGCGGCGGCTCCTATGGAACGGTTTTCCTGCGGAAGACAGATGGCTCTGCCGCCGTCCGCCTTGGAGACGGCTATGCCCAGTCCCTCTCCCCCGATCAGAAGTGGGTGCTCGTGATTGCTGCCAGTACGCCACCCAAGTTCTCGCTAATCCCAACCGGCGCTGGTGAACCCATAGAGGTGAAGCCATCTGGGTTGGAGAACGTGAGTGTGCTGGGGTTGAGTTCCGATAGCCGCCGCGTGATTCTTTCCGGCAAGGAACCCGGCCACCAGGTACGTGTCTATTCTTTTGACCCCGGCACAGGGAAACTCCAGCCGGTTTTACCCGAAGGGGTACGAGCCATGCTTACTCCTGATGGCAAGTTCCTTGCTGCTCTTGGGCAGAATGGGTCGCCGCAACTCGTTCCGGTCGATGGCGGATTGCCTGCCCGGGTAATCAAAGGAGCGCAAGCCAATGATCGCCTGATCCAGCTTGGCGAGGATGGCAAGACCGCATTCGTGGTGAACTTCAATGGGCTTTCGGCCAGCGTTTATCGCGTTAATGTTGAGACAGGGCTCCGCCAGCTTGTGAAAGTGCTTGAAATGAGGGATCCCGCTGGCGGGATGGGCATCACTCGCGTGGTAACGACGCCAGATGGCCAGTATTTTGCATATAACACGCTGCGGCAGCTTTCCGAGCTCTATTTACTGCAGGGCTTGAAATAGGACGCTTCCCGCCTCCGCAGCCTTCTCTGCTTGCCCGCCCCAGCCATATGCCCGGAGGGCGGGGCTTTTCAGCTCCCGGCGCGTGCTAAAATCAATGCAGCTTCTCCAACAATGCTTCCTGAAATAGAGAATCTTCTGAAACTGCAAGACGTGGATAAGGAAATCCGCCGTCTGCAGGACGAAGTCGCCGAGCTCCCCAGACGAGTATCCGCGATCGAGGCGAGACTCGCCGGAACGAAAGCCCAGCTCGACAAAGCGCAGGCCGCCCTTAAAACCGATGAAGCCGCGCGTCGCAAGTACGAGGCCAGCATCACCGAGCTGCGCACCAAAATTTCCAAGTATCGCGACCAGTCGCTCGACGTAAAAACCAACGAACAATACCGGGCGCTGCTGCACGAGATCCAGTTCGCCGAAAAAGAGATCGCCGCGAATGAAGACAAGATTCTCGAGCTGATGGTGAACGCGGACACGCGCGACAAAGAGGTTAAAGCCGCGCAGGCGGACCTGAAGGCAGAAACCGCGGAGATCGAACAGGAAAAAGAGCAGGCCCGCCAGCGCACTGCCGAAGATGAGAAACTCCTGGCAGAATGGCGCGGCAAACGCGACCAGCTTCGTTCCGGGATCAGCGAAAATCTGCTTCGCCACTACGAGCGGGTTTCGAAGTTCCGGGGCAGCGGCATCTCTGAAGTCCGCGACCACAAATGCATGGGTTGCCAGGTGATGCTGCGGCCGCAGACCTACAACGAGGTACGCTCCGGCAAGGAGACGGTGGTCTGCGATTCCTGCCAGCGGATTCTCTACTTCAATCCTAAAGAAGAGTTGATCGACCAGATCCCCTCGCTGCACCGGCCCAAGCGGCATCATCCCAAGATCGATGCAACGCAAGCCTGGTACTATCGCGCCGAGTTCGCCGGAGATGGCGAAGTCTTCCTCTGCTTAACGAACCTTCGAGGCCAGGCCAGCCGCCGTGTCTACGACATTCACACCGGACGGCTAATCGGCGACATCCTCATTCGCGAGGGTGATTTTCGACAGGCCTTCCCGGAAGACATCACCGGTGCTACGCGTCTCAATGGCAACTGGTCGGAACATGATCTGGAAAACTTCGGCACGGAACTTCCGATGGTTGTGCTGGATTCTCTGAATGCCGATCTGGACCTGGCGCGCCATGAAGCGAGCACGGGCTCGCATGTGAAGGAGCCTGTTCCTACCGGGCAAGCTGCCAGCTAGAGCAGGCGGCCGATTCCTCGCAATTTCAGGTACAACTCACGTGGTGGGCTGCGGGCTATTCTGACTGCTTTGGCGCCGCAGGCGCGCTACCACCAGCCGGATCTCGCTGTAAGTAATGTCTGGGGGCAGAATTTCCTTTAACGGCTTGAGTCGCTGATAGCCGTCGCTCTGCAAGCGCGTGCAGGCGGCTTCAATCACGGAAACTTTTTCCGGGCTGAGCCAGGCAGGGGAAAATTCCAGTTCGCCGGTTTCGACTAGAACCGCAACCGTGCCCATTACCGTCGAAATCTGCCTGCCGCGGATCACGCCAATCTCCTCGAAGCTCTTACCGCTCTTCAGCAGTTCGAGTGTTTCCTGCATCGGAGGGGTGCTGGCCTGCAGTTGGGCGGCGCGGGCGCCACTTCGATATTCTTCGAGGGCGCGCAAAATCAGGGCGCCAATCGACTCGGCTTTGCGCTCTCCGATTCCGGTGATCGTCCTCAGCTGAGCGATCGAGGATGGGCGAATCCGGCAAATCTCATCCAGAGTGGTGTCATGCAGCACAGTGTACGCAGGAAGCCCCTGCTCTTTGGCCATCATACGGCGCCATTCCCGCAGGTACTCGCGGAGGTCCGGATCGTTGCCAGCCGCAGAACTCGTTTCCTGCGCGCGTGCCTGGGCAGCTAAAGGGCGAACTGCCTTCCGGCCCTTCTTTGGAGCGGCGACAAGGCTCAGCCAATCCGGCATTTCGCCGCACACGTCGCAAGCGCTGCAGGACGACCACTTTGGAGTCTCTCCGAAGTGCAGGCAGATCTGGCGATGCCGGCATTTGTCCAGCTCAGCGAAGTCACGGATCTTGTAGTATCTCTGCCACGCGCGCTCCCGTTCGGCTGCATCCAGGACCTGGTTGGCGAAAAAGCCTAGCAGGCCCGCGTCCCGTTTCTGCCACAGCAAGATGCAGTCTGCCGGCTGACCGTCGCGGCCAGCGCGCCCCGCTTCCTGATAAAACTGCTCGACAGATTTGGGCAAGGACAGATGAATGACGGCGCGAACCGTGGCTTTATTGATGCCCAGACCGAAGGCGATGGTCCCTACCAGCACGCGAACCTCGTCGGACATCCAGCGCTCCTGGTTTCGGCGCCTGTCCTCGGTGGACATCTTGGCATGGTACGGAACCGCCGCAATTCCCTGCTCACCGAGGAAGTCCACCGTCTCTTCCACCTGGTTGATGGTGGGCGAGTACACGATGACGTTGCCGTCGGCATGCTGGTGCAACGCAGCCAGCAAGAGATTTCTGTGCTGTACGGCATCGCATTCGCGCACCAGGTAGCGGAGATTGGGGCGGTGGAAGCTGGCAATGTATTTATCGGGATCGCGGAGAGCGAGTTGCGTCAGGATGTCGTGGCGAACCGGACGGGTGGCGCTGGCGGTAAAAGCCGCGATCGGAGAGTTTGGGAATGCACCGCGCAAACGGCTCAGCTGGCGGTACTCGGGCCGGAATTCGTGTCCCCACTCGGAGATGCAGTGGGCCTCGTCGATAGCAAAAAAAGAGACGGGAACCTGCTGCAGCCAGGTGATGGTATCGGCGCGCTGCAGCCGCTCGGGCGAGAGATAAAGCAGGCGGAAACTTCCGTCTCTCGCCTGACGCATGATGCGGGATTGTTCCTCGCCGGAAATCGAGCTATTCAAAACAGCAGCCGCAATTCCCATTTGTGCCAGTTGCGCCGCCTGGTCCTGCATCAGCGCGATGAGCGGAGAAATCACGACCGCGGTTCTGCCCAGCACCAGCGCCGGCAGTTGGTAGCACAGGGACTTGCCTCCGCCGGTGGGCATTACCACACAGGTATCGTGTCCGGCAATGAGGCTCTGCACGATCTGTTGCTGAAGCGGACGAAAGGAACTATACCCCCAGTAGCGCTGCAGAGGCGTAAGCAGGTCGGGTTCCGGGGACATGCGAGCAGTATAAAGGGCTGTAGAGGGCATCGCAGATGTGGATTGCCTTTTGTTCAGCCGCCGCTCCCAAAGTGGCATGCATCGGGTTGCGGCCCGGGCGGACGGCCAGTGGCTGTCCTAGGTAGGCACCGAGGGTGGCCCATTCAAACCGGATCTTGGCTTTCGTGGGTCGCGGTAAAGCTTGGCGAATAAAATCCAGGCCAGGGCAATCACTACGAAGCACATGGCGCTCCCTTCGGGGCCCACTGGGCCGCCGCTCAGCCACATCGGACCGTGCAGTGTCGAACTCAGCAGATGGCCGGGAGAGGTCATTCCGCTATCCGGGACGGAGTAGAAAAAAGTTTCTCCCCAATCCCAGGCCGCGTGAAAACCGACTGCGAACCAGAGATTCCCCGTCCGGCGCAGAGTCAGGCAGAAGAATAAACCGATAAACGCCGCGGCCAGCACGCCC
>QHVR01000262.1 GCA_003223595.1 Acidobacteriota bacterium | reverse complement strand
TGCGTCTCTTCCTCCTCAGGCTAGGTTTCAGCGCAACTATTCTCGTTCTCTGCGCACTGACATCGCGCGCGGGAGGCCCTGCCCGAGTCGCCGGCTCTGCATATTTCGATTCCACCGTCGAAGGACGGCCCCTCACCTGGCCCCAAGGCGAGATCGCGTACTACGTCGATCAGGGCAATCTCAGTCCAGTGTTGCCGAACTCCGAGGCCAATGCGCTGGTTGCGAGCGCCTTCTCTCAGTGGACTTCCGTCCCTACGGCGGCATTGTCCATCACTGCTGCGGGCAGCTTGGCCGAGGACGTGAGCGGGGCTAACGTCACCCGCAATTCGGATGGCACGATCTCCATGCCGCCCGACATTCAACCGTCCTCAACCGGCACTCCCGTAGGATTTGTCTACGATTACGATGGAACCGTGACTAGCGCTCTTCTGGGTGCCGGAGCTGCCGACCGCACTCAATGTTTCTACAATGCAGTCTTCGGCGGAAATGACAACTATGGCTCCTTGGCCGCTTATGAGCACGCCCTGGTCGTCATCAACGGACAGTGCGCGCAGCAGTCCTCCCAGATAACTGAGATTCATTACCGGCTGGTTCGCGCCATTGGCCACCTGCTCGGGGTAGGCTGGTCACAACTGAATGTCAATGTACAGACGGGCTCGCCGCCTGCCACCGCGGATGATTATGCCGGCTTTCCGGTCATGCACTTTCTTGACCTGTGGAACTGCGTACCGATCACGCTGTGCTACCCGCATCCGACCCAGCTCTCGATGGATGACATCGCAGCAGTATCGAGCCTGTATCCCGTCACCGCCCAAAATCAGGCGGCATTTCCCGGCAAGCAAATATTTTCTGCCGGCACTGCGCGAATTCACGGCTCCGTGTGGTTCACTGACGCTCACGGCCAACGCACGCAACCCATGCAGGGCATCAACGTGGTCGCCCGATGGATTGATCCTTCTACCGGACAGCCCTCCCGGCGTTACGCCGCCAGTTCAGTCTCAGGATTTCTTTTCACCGGCAATCAAGGCAACCCCATCACGGGGACCGATGATGCTGTGGGAGAACCGCTATCACGATGGGGATCGGACAAAACGGAGCTGGAGGGTGCGTTTGACCTCTCCGGTCTGCAACTCCCGAATGGCGGCAGCACACAATACCAACTCTCGGTGGAAGCTCTGGACCCGCAGTGGTCGTACGGTGTTGGGCCATATTCACCGGATCCGGTCTCGCCCTCCGGATCATTCCTGCCCATCACTATCACAGTTTCACGCGGCAGCGATGTGCAGCAAGACATTCTCATGACCGGCACAGCGCAGGCTTTGCCCCAGAGTCCCTCCTCATGGAGCGCTCCGGCACTACTGCCCGGAGCTGGCGACTGGGTTTCATCTCTCCGCTATGGCAGCATCCAGTATTTTCAGCTCCCGATCCAGGCGAACCGCACCTTGTCGATCACGGCGACCGCTCTCAATGAATCCGGCCGCGCGACCTTGCTCAAGGCCCGACCCGTGATTGGCGTGTGGGCCGCCGCCGATCCGGAAGGCACGCCTTCCCCTGCTTTCACACCATCGCCGTTCAACTCGCTGGTGTTGGCCACCAGCCGGCTGGACGCCCAGGTGCTTCAGGCGGGCACGTTTAGAATAGGAATCTCGGATGCGCGGAGAGATGGACGTCCCGATTTCCGCTACCATGGCCGCGTTCTCTATGCCGATACTCTGTCCCCCGCTCGCGTGGGCGTGAATGGCGGCATAATCAGCGTGCGGGGTACCGGCTTCGCCCGCGGATTGTCGGCCAGCATGGGCGGGACAACTCTCAGCCAGCTTCGGGTCATTGCGACAGAGATCATGATTTCGGTGCCCGCACGCGCTGACGGGACGCAAAGTATCACCCTGACTGACTCCGCGACTGGCGCATCGACGACCATGACCGACGCGCTCACTTACGGAGCGGCGGCCAGCGACAATATCACGCTCATCTATACAGGGAATTCGCAAGCCACGGTGGGAACACAAGCTGCCAAACCGGTAACCGTGCGCGTGGTTGCTGCCGACGGATTTACCGCTGTGCCGGGAGCGACCGTGGGCTGGTCAACGACAAACAGCCTGCAGCTTTCCGCATGCGGCGGAGCAACATCCTGTTCCGTGACGACGGATCAGAGTGGCAGCGCGACCACCTGGCTGACGCCGGCGGCTCTGGGCGCCGCAACCGTCACCGCTACACTTGCTCCGGGTGTGTACTCCCCCGCCAAATCAGTGACGGCGACCGTGAATGCCATTGGCTCGTCCTCTGACATAGCTGCCGTGATGCCCAATCTGAGAATTTCGCAAAGCGCCAGCGTCACACTCCCGCTGACCGTACGTGCGGTAAGCAATGGCGCGCCCCGCACTGGTATCCAGATCAACTACGCGGTGATGACCGGCTCCGGAACTCTGGGTGCCGCGAGCGCGACCACGAATTCCACGGGGTATGCCACTGTCAACTTAACTGTTAGCCAGATTGCCGCTGAGACGAAGGTGAGCGCTTGCGTTGCTCCCGGCAATGCTCCGTGCGCGATTTTCTATGCTGATCCAGTGCCGCCCTCACAACAAAAGCTGCAGCCGGTCTCGGGATCCGGCCAGGTATCCACTGGACAGTCGTTCCAACCGATAATCGTGCGCGTCACAGATTCCGCGACGCCGCCTAATGTGGTCATCGCCGCCCCGGTTTTGTTTCAGAGCACTGTCGTCAGGCCCGGAGGTACTTCTCCCGGAGTTGGAGATGGCGAAACGAATCCGGTGAATCCATCCCAACCCGTGATCCTGCAAGCCGCACAGAGCACCGCAATGACTGATGTGAACGGCTTCGCCAACATCGTGCCTTCGCGCAGCAGTTTCAGTCCTCCCCTGGAGGTGGACGTCTGGGTCACCGCTGGCACCAGCGCCCTCCTCGATTTTCCGCTGCAAGTCCTGCCCGCTGTGGCTGCGGGCAGCTCTCCATCGGGCACAAGTTCACAGCCGGCGGTTACCCCCATACGGAACCCGCGCTGGCGAGGAGTTGAGACTCGATAGCTTTACTTCCCTATCCACTGATCCACCCAATCGTTCACGGTCTTGTACCAGAGCTGCGAATTCTGCGGCTTCAGCACCCAGTGGCCCTCGTCCGGGAAGTAGAGCATCTTCGACGGCACCCCCTCCATCTGCAGCGTGGTGAATAGCTGGAGGCCTTCGCTCACATCCAGCCGGTAGTCTTTTTGCCCGTGAACTACGAGTGTCGGAGTCTTGAAGTTCTTCGCGTACTGATGCGGTGACCACTTCTGATACAGAGCGCGGTTGTCATACGGAGTGCCTTTGAACTCCCAGTTATTGAACCAGAGTTCTTCGGTCGATCCCCATGCCGACTCAGCGTTGAACATGCCATCATGCGAAACCAGGCACTTGAAGCGGTCGGTGTGGCCGAGGATCCAGTTGATCATGTATCCGCCGTAGCTCGCGCCGAGTGCGCACTCGCGCTTCTTATCGATAAATGGATAATGCTCCTCGGCGTAATCGAGACCCTTCATCACATCTTCATACGGAGCGCCGCCCCAATCGCCATTGATAGCATCGATGAACTTCTGCCCGTTTCCTGTCGAGCCGTGGAAGTTGATCATGATGACCGCATAGCCGGTGGCCGCGAACAGCTCCGGGTTCCAGCGGAACGACCAGTCATCCCCCCATGCACCCTGCGGCCCGCCATGGATGAGGAATTTCACGGGATACTTTTTGGTGGCGTCGAAGTTCGGCGGTTTGACGAGGGTGCCTTCCACCCAGTCTCCGTGCGCACCGGTAAACGAGAAGGCCTCGTCATCTGACCAGCTGATTTGAGACAGCAACTGCTCGTTTATGTGGGTGAGCGCCTGATCTTTGTTCAACGAACAGTTTTCGTGGCCTTTGTCTACTTCTCCGGTTCTCGCCGGGCAGCCTTCGCCATTTGCATCTGCCGTATAAATTTCATTCGGTGCTTTCAGCGACATGCGAGAAAAGATCAGCTTCTTGCGATCGGGTGCGACAATTACGTCATCGTTATAGCCGCCAACCATCGTGCGTACTTGAGGGTGACCTCCAGAGATCGGGCCGACCGCGTAGATCAGCGAATGGCGAAGATGCTCCGCGCTGAAGTAGATGGTTTCGGAGTCGCCCGCCCATGTGTAGGTTCCGACCCAATGACCAAAATCCGGCATCAAGTCCTTCTTCTCACCGGTCTTGCGGTCGTAGAGCATGAGGCGGAAGCGGTCGCTCTCGTATCCGGGACGCTGCTGGGCGCGGTAGGCGATGTAGCGTCCATCGGGCGAATAAAGCGGCGTCGAATCGCTGGCCGGATTATCGGCCGTAATGTTCTTGGTTTGGGCCAGCACTCCGGCCACATACTTACTTGGCTGTCCGGCGCTCGCTTGGCTCGCGGGGCGGACGAATGCGTCCGCCCCTACATTGACTGGCACGATCCACAAATCATTGTTCGTGGACGCCGCCGCATTCTTGTCGTGATTCGAGGTGTAGCAAATCTCTTTGCCATCGGGAGAAAACGCGTAACCATCCTGTCCGCCCAAAGAGAACACGGGCGCATCGTAATCGCCAGGAGTAAGGTCAATGTACTGACAGCCGCCATCGACGGTCTGGTCGAGCGCAGATCGACTGCTCTTCCCCTGGCCCGCATCGCCTGGGCAGGCGTCCACGCGAACCACAAAGATGTGCGTGCGCGTCCCTTCTTTGTAAGCATTCCAATGACGATAAAGCAGGTGTGTAAAGATCTGCGCCTTGACGTTGCTGTTCTTCCGTTCTTCGAGTGTCTTCGCGTTGCATTGCAACTCGGCTGCGGGCTCGCCATCGCATTCGGGATATACATCCGAAGTAAAGAGAATCGTCTTCTCATCCGGAGACCACAATTCCCCGCCTGCCTCGGTGGCAATGGAAGTGAGCTTTTGAACTCCAGTCACCGCCCCAGCGCCGCTATCGAAATTCGCAATCCAGATCTGAGATTCGCCCCCTTTCGTGGACAGGAATGCAAACCTCTTCCCATCGGGCGCCCACCGCGGACGATCCGCGTCCTGATCGGCAATGATCTCCCGTTCCTGACCTCCCATCGCAGGCACGATCCAGATATGTGGCGTCTTGGAGTTGGCTGCAAGATCGACATCGACGACGCTGAAGATGATCCACTTGCCATCCGGCGAAACTTCCGGTTCGCCCAGCCGTTTCAACTTCATCATGTCTTCAAACGTGAAAGGATGCCTGGCTTGTGTGAATGCGGGAACAGCAAAGAGGAAAAGAAGAAAAGCGAGAAGAAGACGACGCATGGAGGTACTCCTTGGCAAACGGATGAGTGTAGCAAAACGGCGTGGTTTAAGACTTTCGGAGCTCCCAGAAATTCAAACCTGAGCCCCATGCATCCCGCGGTTTCCCATGCACCAGCAATGGTGCAACGCAGGGCTCATTTCGTCCGCGCAGCGTCATGGGAGGGATGTTCTTTGCGGCCGCGAAATCTTGGGAGATTTGGACGGCGCGACTCATCTTCCCACGGCAACCTCTTATCCCTCAAGGCATCCAAGTATGCGGCAGAACTGCAGCACCCTTCCCTCCGACCTCACTGAGCGGAGAGGGGCCGGAGGGCGGGGTCGCCGCGGTGTCTGCCCCTTTTTGCACGCTGATACCGGGGCCTTCCCAGGGATTTCGATTTCTTCGTCGTCGCGTACGCCGGTTCAGAATTCGATACACTAAATACATGAAGTCA
>QHVR01000261.1 GCA_003223595.1 Acidobacteriota bacterium | reverse complement strand
AGCCTGCCCCAGATGCGCGAACCCGTCGCAGTGGGCGCGGTGGGAGGCACAGGCAGAGTGATGGCGACCTGGCCTGAGGGGGTCGAAGTATCCCCTGGGGCACTACTGGGCCTGCTCAATCACCAGCTGTACGACAGCACTCCACCGGAGAAGTACGCCACCCTGTTTCTGGGAATTTACGACGGCCACTTGCACCGCCTTACCTACAGCAACGGCGGACATCTGCCCCCGATCCTGATCGGCAAAGATGGCGCCGTGCGAAGGCTCGAGGCCGGAGGCACGGTGGTTGGACTCTTCGACAACATGTCTTACGACGAAGGTTCGGTGCAATTGCATCCCGGCGAGATCTTCGTGGCTTATAGCGACGGTGTCACCGAACCGGAAAACGACTTTGGCGAATTCGGCGAGCAGCGCCTGATCGATCTCGTGCGCAGCAACCGGCACCTGCCCTTGCCGCAGATCAGCCAGATCGTGACCATGGCCGTCGATGACTGGATCGGCGACAACGAGCAGCCTGACGACGTGACCCTGGTTCTTGCGCGCGCGCGATAGCGCCTTAAATCTTTTTCACTTTCCATTTCCCGCGGCTGAACAGGATCGCACTCACTGCTGCCATCGCTGACTCCGCGATTGCGATCGCGAAGAACGCTCCGTTCGATTTCATGCCGAGCGGCATCGCCAGCACGTAGGCCAGAGGAATCTCAAATAACCAGAATCCGAAGAAATTCACGATGGTGGGCGTGATCGTGTCACCAGCCCCGTTGAAGGCCTGCATCATGACCATGAAATATGCGTAACCGATGTTCCCGTAGCTGACAATTCGAAGGCACGCCGCTCCGAGGGGCACGACTGCGGGATCGCTGATAAACAACTTCACGATGGGCTCGGAGAATAGGGCAAAGAACAGCCCCACAGATCCGAGAAAAGCCACGTTGTACAAACCTGTGCGCCACACAGCGCTCTCGGCGCGATCCGGCTTGCCGGCTCCCAGATTCTGGCCGACCAGGGTCGCGGCCGCATTGCTCATTCCCCACGAAGGCAGGATGACGAAGATCACGATCCGAATGGCAATGGTATATCCCGCCAACGCTGCCGCGCCAAACGTGCTCACGATGCGCACCAGCCCAATCCAGCTGGTGTGCGCAATCGCGAACTGCAGAATCCCGGTAACTGAAACCCGCACCAGGCGCCAGAGGACGTCAAAGCGGACGCGAATCTGGCAGGCGAGTACTCGTATGCGCTCCGTTCCCTTTAGCAGCCGGTAGAACTGGTACATCACACCAATGCTGCGCCCGGTGAACGTGGCCAGAGCAGCTCCGGTGACACCCAGCCGCGGAAACGGACCCCATCCGAAAATAAGGCAGGGATCGAGGATCAGATTGATGATGTTGGAAATCCAAAGCAGCCGCATGGCAATGGCTGCATCCCCGGCCCCGCGAAAAATTGCATTGTTGAGAAACAGCAGGAGCACGGCGCAACTGCCACCCAGGCAGATCCTGGTATAGCCGCTGCCAATGGCAATGATGGACGGCGTCGCTCCCATCAGCCGTAACAGCTGCGGCGCGTAAATCAGGCAAGGCACACCGATCGCCAGGGAAATACCGAGTCCGAGGACGATTGCCTGCACGGCAGCAACCGCGGCGCCCTCCGGATCTTTCTCTCCAATCCGTCTCGCGACCATGGCCGTAGTCGACAGGCTCAGCCCAAATCCCACCGAAAAGATCAAGCTGAGCATGGATTCCGTGAGTCCGACGGTTGCCACGGCATCCGCTCCCAGCTTTCCTACCCACGCTACGTCCACCACGGCAAACAGAGACTCGAGCACCATCTCCAGAACCATGGGAACGGCCAGCAGGAGAATGGCCCGGTTCAGATTGACACTGGTGTAGTCCTGATGCGACCCGCGCACCGCTTCCACCAGCGACGACCAGAGCGAGGGCTGCTCCCCAGACGGAATGACAATGCCTTCCGCTTCCATACAACCCCTTTCATGAACGCGCCGGCAAATTCCGGCTGCGAGAAAAATGAACGAAAACTCTATTCAGAGTTGAATCAGGCGGGCGAATTAACGAGGGATAACATGTGGATTCTCTGCACGGATCGTGTACCGCTGGTCCCCAAGGGTCGATTGCTAGGCGATTCTAGCGCAGCGCTGTGTAAATCTCCAAGACAGAAAAGCGGCGGATGGCCGGTCCATCCGCCGCTTCCTCAGGAGGTGAGTGATGTTCGCTCGTACAAACAACAATTTGATGTTATCCCCGGCAGGGGAAGAAACGACAGATCACCAAGGTACTTTGTTGTGCACCCCGACCCGCACGAGTTCCGAAATGGGATCGATCCTTAAGCGGGCCGCACTCTCATTTCTTAGGAAGCACTAACACGCGCGCCGAGACCGCCGAGTTGCTCAGCGTTCCCCCCAGTACGAATGGCCCCAGTGGCGTAAACAGGATTCCCCTGGTATCCGCGCGAACGTCGAACGTATCTTGCGTAATAGTGTCCCAGCGATTGCCATGGAGCTCGTAAACGAACGTTACCGGCGAAAGTTGTGCCGCTTTGCCATCCGCATCCAGACCTTTGAAGTTGTGCGGGACGAGGGTTCCTCCCGAAAACATTACTTTGTGTTCCCGCTCCCAGCCGCCGGCCACGATGTCAAAGCGGCCCGGTCCGGGATGCGGCGGCAGCTTGCTCCATTCGATCTTGTTGGGATCTTTTTTGTCGATCTTTCCCATCCAACACTCGTCGGAAACGACGTAACGCGTGTCCTCCTTTTTTGCCCCATCCACGTACACGATAGTCTCGTCCGCGATTCCGCCAGCGTGACCATACACCGGGGTACCGGGAAAAGCCGTGGCCTGGCTCCAGGTGTTTTTCTCTGCGTCGTATACCTGAACATTGTTCACAGGTCCGTTCTTCGCCCGTCCACCGATGATGTAGATATAGCGATCGTGAGTTAGGCCGGTCACCGCGCTATCCACCGGGATGGGGATATCCGCTGCGCGGTACCAGCGATGATCTTCCGGAACGTAGGAGTTCACATCACCCACCGTAATCTCATTCCCCTGACCGTCCACCACATATCCGCCAAAAACGAAGATCTGACCCCTCGCGCCCACTGCGGAAGCTCCGATGCGTCCCGCGACACCGGGCACTGGCTTGCCTTCCATCCACTTACCCGAAGACAGCTTCATCATGAACATGTTGTTGGTGACCGCGTCCCAGGTCTTTTTCGTGCCGAGCCCCATCATGGAATAAACCTCAATCCCGTTACGCAGCGAGGCAACGGCATTGCCGGTAACGGCGTCGGGCATGGGAGGAATCTTTGGTTCGGCGGCCAACAGGGCCAGGGCGCAGCACACCGGGAGACAAGCAAGAAGCATTTTTTTCATCGTTGAGATATTACGTTGTCCACGAGGACTATGGTAGACCTCCGAACCGAAACGCCGACTGAGTGCTTAAGCCCTACTCGGTAGCGCCTCTGTGTTCCTCTGTGTCCCCTGTGGTGCAGGCACTTGCACGCCGACAGTTTTGATATCGGTCGACAGTCACGCAACGTTTCCCTGGCGAACCGCGTGAATAAAATCCGTGTACGCCGGCGTGTGCCCTTGTTCCCGCATATGACTGGCAATCTGTCCGCGATGGTAGGCAGAGTGCATCAGGACATGCGTCATAACATCTCCGATGCTGCTGCTCCAGGCCTCCCCCTTGGTGTTCTTGTAGGTAACGGTTTGGGAGAGGTCTGCGACGCTTTTCAGGTAGTCCAGCCACTCGCTTTCCAGTTTCTTCGCCTCAGTCGCGCACCCCGCCAAGTCCGACTGCGGCCATACAGGGACGCTCTGCGGGACCTGTTTTAAGCGTTCCAGCCAGACTCGCCCTGCGGCCAGGATGTGCGCCATCAGATCCAAAGAGCGCTTGTCCTGATTCCCCGTGGCTCGGATTGCCTTTAGCACTTCGCGGTTCGCCCACCCGTCATAAACAAATTGCCGCTTCAGATAATCAGCAACATTCACCGTTTCATCTCCATCCCACAGAGTTGGAACCATGGTACCGAGCGGCATCTTGGCATGACAACGTTGTAACGCTGTTTTCACATTGCAGAGATAGACTGGTCTACTGCGGCTGAAAAGCTCTTATGCCTCGCAAAGCACCCGCGCCTCAAAACGGCGAATCCGAAGAGGAGCAGATCCCGCGCCCAGCACGGGCCTCCCGCCGGGCCAGCCTCGCGCCTGACGATCTGGTGCGCCTGGCCCTCAAGGCTTGCCTGATTGCGCGCGATGCCGCCTTCAACCTTCGCGACTTGCTGACCACGTCGTCGCGCATGGCGTTCCTTGCCATCAAGGATTGCGAAAAGGAACTGGACCAACTGGAGCGCCAGATTGACGAGCGAATGCCGGAAGCTATTACCCGGGTCAACGAAGCGCGCGCCCGCCAGTTGCTTTCCAGCCTCAAATCAACGACCGATCTGGAGCGCATCGGAGACTTGCTCTTGAGCGTCGCGCTTCGTTTTCAGGCGCGAACGGCCAAGATTCCTGCGTCCGATACGCGCCAACTGGTGGAGATGTCATCCGTTCTGCGCGAGATGCTGGATCTGATCCATCAAGGCTTTTCCAACCTTGATCTCGATTGTGCCCGCAAGGTCCTGCAGATGGACAAAGACATTGATCGCATCTGTCACGAATTGTTTCAGAAACACCTGGCCGAGACTGTGCCTCAGGGGGACACCTCCGGCTTCGAGATTCTGCTGATGGCTCAGGCTCTGGAGCGCGCCGGGGACCACACCACAAATCTCGCGGAAGATCTATACAGCCTGATCGAAGGCCGCAGCTTGCGGCATGTGCCGAAGAGAAAGGCCGCTCCGTAGTACGCCTGAAATTCACCTTTCGCTATCGGAATGAAATCCTGAAGCCATCGAGCCGCCCCCGCAATGTCTCAAGAGCCTTGCGCATCGTTGCCTGCGGTTCGAAGTACCCAGTGCCACCCCTACCCCGGGCCGTACCAGCCACATTTATTGCTAGCGTCCGGATGATCAAGCCCCGTTCCCTGTAGAATGGCGCGGCTGGCCCATTGCAGCGCGAGGTCTTCCCATGTCCGCAGAAGATAAATCCGCAGAAATCACACGACGAAGCTTTATGAAGAGAGGCGCGCTCGCCGGCTCCGGCCTGGTGATCGCCAACGAAATTCTTTCATCTGAGCTTCTTGCAGCCACCTCGAAACCTACGGGCGCAACTATGATCGGCGTCCCGTTTCAAGCCAGAGATCAGGTACGCCTGGGGATCATCGGGGTGGGCGGACGCGGAACCAGCCTGCTGAAGGACCTGCTGGCGGTAGACAAAGTACAGATCAAAGCAATCTGCGACCTGGTCCCCGAAAAAGTGGCGCTGGCACAGAAGGCAGTCACCGATGCGGGGCAACCAGAGCCCACCGGCTTCAGCAAGGGCGATACGGATTTCAAGAACCTCAATCAACTCGATCTCGACATGGTTTACATCGCAACCCCGTGGAATTGGCATGCGCCCATGGCGCTGGACGCCTTAAAGAATGGCAAGCATGCTGCCGTCGAAGTGCCCGCCTTCACCACTTTGCAGGAGTGCTGGGACGTTGTGAATACTTCGGAAGCCACTCGCAAGCACTGCATCATCCTCGAGAACTGCTGTTACGGCGAAACCGAAATGATGGTCCTCAACATGATCCGCGATGGACTGTTCGGCACGATCACACACGGCGAGGGCGCCTACCTTCACGACTTGCGAAAAATTCTGACCTCGACTGAAGGGGAGGGCCTGTGGCGCCGGGTGCCGCACATGAAGCGCAACGGCAATCTGTATCCCACCCACGGATTGGGCCCCGTTGCGCACTACTTGGACATTCATCGCGGCGACAGGTTTGATTACATGGTCTCGATGAGTTCACCCGAGGCCTCGCTGACTGAATACGTTAAAGCCAACTTT
>QHVR01000781.1 GCA_003223595.1 Acidobacteriota bacterium | reverse complement strand
ATGCCGAGCGCCAACACATCGTGCGAGTGCTGAAGGAAACGCGGGGCAAGATTTCCGGCCCGCATGGTGCCGCCATCCGCTTAGGCCTGAAGCGCACAACCCTGCAATCCAAAATGCAGCGATTGGGGATCACCCGCGCCGACTACATGGGGAAGCAGCAATAAAGCTCGCCAGCGCCAGAGCTACAGCTTGAACTTACGGCGAACGACATCCGTGATTTTTGCGTGCGTCTGGGCGGGAGTTCCGCGAGCGTCCACCGTGACCACACGTGTGGGTTCGCGTTTTGCGATAGCGGCGAAGCCTTCGCGCACGCGCGCGAAGAAGGCGCGTGTCTCCTGCTCGAAGCGGTTCTCATCCTGGCCGCGCGGCCCATTCTTGAGAGCATGCTCATTTCGTCGACGCGCGCGTTGCACGCTGGCATGCGGATCTGAATCCAGAAGCAACGTCAGGTCAGGTTGCAGATTGCCGCACAGGACGCGATGCAGGGCGCGCACCGCGTCGCTACCAAGCCTGCGCCCGCTCCCCTGGTAGGCCTCGGTGGAATCGGTGAAACGATCACAGAGCACGATACGACCCGACGCCAAGCCGGGCTCAATTACTTCGGCAATGTGTTGCGCACGCGACGCGAACATCAGCGCCATTTCAGCGCGAGCATCGAGAGCGGCGGTCCCGGAATCGAGCAGCACTTTGCGGATCTTCTCTCCCGTCGCGGTGCCCCCAGGCTCGCGCGTTTCCACCACTTCGTGTCCGGCTTCGCGCAGTGCCGCCGCGAGCTTACGCATCTGCGTGCTCTTGCCGGTTCCGTCAAGGCCTTCGAACGTGATGAATTTTCCACGGCGCGGCATGCAGCGGAATGATAACAGTCCGCGCACTCCTGGGATCATCGCTACTCAGGCGCCCGCACCTGTACGCCCGCAGTTCGCCGCTGCTATATTTCTTAAGCATTTGCCGCACGGTTTGGTTCATTTCATCCCACGCATCTGGGAGTCCGCACAAATGAGTTTGGCAAAAGTCCTGGCAATTACCTTTGTCCTGTTCCTTTCAGCTATAAGCTGGTGCGCCGACGCACCCACGATCACCATTTCTGTCGATGCAACGCATGCTCCCAGAAAGATTTTCCACGCTTCGCTGAGGATTGCCGCCAGTGCCGGCGACCTCACGCTGTACTACCCGAAATGGATTCCTGGCGAGCACGCTCCCGACGGCCCGGTCGTCGACCTTGCTGGACTGTTCTTCAAGGCAAATGGACAGACGCTCAAGTGGAGACGCGATCTGCAGGACGGATTCACCATTCACGTGGATGTTCCCGAGGGCGTCACTGAGGTCGAGGCCGAGCTCGACTTTCTTTCCCCCGCACAATTCGAAGGCGGTTTCTCCGCTGGATCGTCGGCCACCGACAAGCTGGCAGTCATCAGTTGGAACCAGGTTCTGCTCTATCCGAAGGGCTGGACGGCCGACGTCAACTACGCCGCGTCACTGAAAATTCCGGAAGGTTGGAAATTCGGTACGCCGCTTCCGATCGCCAGCGAAAGTGGAAACGATATTCATTTCAAAACAGCCTCCCTCACCACGCTGGTCGACTCACCCGTGATCACGGGAGAATTCCTGAAAGTAGTTCCGCTGGCGCAAGATCCGCTGACTGAAATGGATATTGCCGCCGATAGCGCCGCCGCGCTGGATGCCCCTGCCGACGTTTGGGGGCATTACAAAAGCCTGGTCGATCAGGCGCAGAAGCTTTTCGGCGCGCATCATTATCGCGACTACCATTTTCTGTACACCCTGAGCGATCACGTGGCGCACTTCGGCCTTGAGCATCACGAGTCCGACGACAGTCGCGTGGACGAACGCGCGCTGGTGGACGACGCCTCCCGTAAACTCTCGGCTGGCTTACTACCTCATGAGTACGTGCATAGCTGGAATGGAAAATATCGCCGTCCTTACGATCTCGCGACTTCGGACTACCAACAGCCTATGCAAGACGATCTCCTCTGGGTCTACGAGGGGCTGACGAACTATCTGGGATTTGTGCTTACAGCCCGCAGCGGGCTGCTAACCGCCGAACAGGATCGCGACGATCTCGCCGTCACCGCCGCGCAACTCGATCATCTTCCCGGGCGGAAGTGGCGCAATCTGCAGGACACCGCCGATGCCGCGCCGCAGCTTTATTTCGCTCCCCAGTCGTGGTACTACTGGCGACGCAGCACGGATTTTTATAGCGAAGACACCCTGAACTGGTTGTGGGTGGACGTCATTATCCGGCAGCAAAGCAAGGGAAAGAAGTCGATCGACGATTTCTGCCATCTTTTCCATGGTGCTCCCAGTACCGGGCCCGCGCTGAAGACCTACACCTTCGATGACATCGTGAACGCGCTCAATCAGGTTGTCCCCTA
>QHVR01000260.1 GCA_003223595.1 Acidobacteriota bacterium | reverse complement strand
GATGTCGCTACATGCCGCGGATTGCTGGCGATCGAGCGCACTCCGTCGAGATCAAAGGTCTGGCCGTCGAGGATATAGTCGGTGAGTCCTTCTTCGAGCAATTCAACGAGGAGTTTGGTCGAACCTCCGCGGACAAAGCGGGCTCTTACTCCAGCTTCTTTCATCAACTGCTTCAGATAGCTGACAAACGCGAGAGCAATTCCGCCAGCGCCAGCCTGGAACGAAAATCCGTCGCGCATGATGCCCGCGTCCCGGAGAAATCGCGCAACCAGTTCGGCGATGCGCAGGCGGTCGGGAGAGCGGGTGATCTGGGTCGTTCCCGAAACAATTTTTGCCGCATCGCCAATTGAATCTACCGCCACGACATAGTCGACGTTATTGCCCTGAATTTGGCAGGGCACGCAGGGGAAGGGAACGAGATTGTCGGTCACCACTATGACGTGGTCGGCGTAGATTGAATCGGCAAGCGCAAAGCCGAGCGAACCGCACGCGGATTTGCCATGCGAGCCGTCGCAGTTGCCGAAGGCATCCGCGCTGGGCGCCGCAATCACCGCGATGTCGATGTGGACTTCTCCATCCTGAATCGCCTGCCAGCGCCCGCCGTGTGAACGAAGCACGCCCAGGCCGCGCATTTTGCCCCGCGTGCAGTAATCCCCAAGCGGGCCATTCATGCTGCCTTCGATGTGGTCGATTACTCCGGATTGCATCAGTTCAATCGCGGATTTCTGAGAGGGAAAAGACGCGCTGGGGAACCAGACCAGATCTTTAGCGCCGAGCCTGCCTGCAGCGTTCAACATCATCAGCGCTACGCGATCGCCGTCGCGTAAGTGATGATGCGAGGAAAGCACCATACCATCGCGCAGGCCGCATTTACGCAGAGCGGTTTCGAGGTCGGTGACGACTTTGTCGCCATTCTGTGGGTAATCTGCCGCTGTGTGAATGGGCGGCGACGCTTTTGTTCCGGTCGGCCGGTATTTTCCAACGCCCAGGTACGGCGTTTGTGGACGGCCATTGACCACCTCTAGTACAGACCGACCTGCTGCGTTCGTAAGTAGTTCCGTCTTTTCTGCAACCGGCATAACCGCTCCCGTTATTGGACCACGCCCATGGCTTGGGCTCGCGCCATCAGCTTCAAAGCGCGGTTTACTACTGGTGGATCAATCATCTTCGAACCAAGGCTCACCACCGCCAGGCCTTTTTCCTGTGCTTCGTTGTAGGCGGCGAGGATCGTCCGGGCACGTTCGATTTCGCTCGCTGTGGGTGCGAACGCCTCGTGAATGATAGGAATCTGCGTGGGGTGGAGGCATCCCATCCCTTCGAAGCCGAGCCCACGAGAATTTGTGGCCCACGCCCGTAAGGCATCGAGGTCGCCGACGTCGCCAAACACGGAATCAATCGCCTGTATTCCAGCGGCATGTGCGGCGTTGAGCACTCGTTGGCGGGCGTAAAGAGATTCCGTGCCAGTCGACGTCTTCACCACGCCCAGGTCGGCGGTGTAATCTTCGAGCCCGATGGTCAGGGCGACGGTCTTCTCGCTCGCTTTCGCGATTGCGAAGGCATTCTCAATACCGAGTGCCGACTCGAGAATCGGCATCAGCCATATCGGACGGGTAAGTCCGTAATCGCTTTTCACTTCGTCGATCCGCTTTTCGACAGCCATCACCTGGTCCGGAATTTCCACCTTGGGGATCAGAATCAGGTCTGGACATTCGGGCACGATTTCATCGAGATCCTCTAATCCGAGTGGCAACTGGTTGATGCGCACCATGCGCTCGCATGCAAGAAAATCGACCGAACGGAGTGCATTCCGCACCAGGAGGCGCGCGGCGTCTTTTTCACTCGGGTGCACAGAGTCTTCGAGGTCCAGGATGACGCCGTCCGATCCGTACAGCGCGGCGTTGATGAAGTACTTGGGCTCGCTGCCGGGTACATACAGACGCGAGCGGCGCAGACGATCTCGCGCTGAGGCTTGGGGAACTTTCACTTGGTCCGGCAGGACGCGCGTGCCCTTGCCCAATCCGGCGCGCTTTACTGCAGCTTCGAGACGGGCGGAAATGACGAATGGCAGCGCTCCCTCGTCCTCAATATGGACACGAGCATGACGAATGCCAAGTTCCTCCAGAACCGTGTCGGCCAGACGCCGAATGGATTCGCCGTAGTAGGGTTCTACGCGGGAGTGAAGGTCGATTTCGATTCCGCCGTGCTCGCGGCGCTCGATGCGCACTCGAAGATCGCTGCGGACGTCCGGGCCGCAGCGCCCGGCCTCGCTTGCCGGATGTTCGACTTCTTCGGAAAGGGTTTTTGTTGCAGGATAGGCATTCATGCGAATTCCCGCTGTGTGCCCGCGAGTGCAAGTTGTGGGGCTAACTCGAGCTTTGCCAGGATTGCATCTGTCATTTCAATTGTGCTGGCTGCACCCGCAGCCAGTGCTTTCGGGCCGCCGGGGAGGCGCATCATGTCGTACGTGCGGACCTTGCCTTCTTTCACCACCGCCGCAATTGCGTTCCGGATGAGGCGGCCCTTTTCGATCTCGCCGATGTGTTCCAGCATCATCACGGCGGAAAGCAACATTGCGATGGGATTCACAATCGGCGGGTCAAGTTCGGCGTACTTTGGCGCCGAGCCGTGGGTGGGTTCGAACACGGCAACTTCATCTCCGATATTTGCCGATGCGGCAAAGCCCAATCCGCCGATCAGGCCCGCGAAGGCATCCGAAATCACGTCGCCGAACAGGTTCGAGGCAACGACTACGCCGTAGTCTTCGGGATTCTTGGTCAGCCACATGGTCTGTGCGTCGATATTGGTGGACCACAGTGCGATTCCGGGATATCCCTTGGAAACGGCTCGGGCTTCGTCCTCCATCATCCCCGAAGTCTCGCGCAGCACGTTCGGTTTCTCGCAGATCGTCACTGACTTATAGCCGTGCTTGTCAGCCCATTCGAATGCCGCTTTGCAGATTTTGCGCGCTGCTGGTCTTGTGATGATGCGAACCGAGACAGCCAGATCGGTTCCGGCAACTCCGGCGAACGGCTTGAATTTTGGATGCGTGGCGAGCGCGGCGCGCACTTTTTCCGGAGGATTAGACCATTCCACGCCGGCATAGAGGCCTTCTGTGTTCTGGCGGAACACGACCACATTGACGAACGGTTCCTCAAAGCCGCCGTCGCGGTTCTTGCGCACGAAGTTCAGCGGATTCCCGGGAAATGAAATGCAAGGGCGAATACAGGTGTCGAGATTGAACTTCTGCCGCATGGTCACGATGGGACTGAAATACGAATAACCCTTGCCCCGCAGTTCGGGCCCTAGTTCAGCTTCGGCCTGCTTCTTGGGTTTTGATGTGATGGCGCCAAAGAGTCCGAGCCGGTGCTTCGCCAGCAGATCGATGGTGCGTTGGGGCAGGGCATTGCCTTCTCGACACCAGCAGTCCCAACCGATGTTGGCATGGATGTATTCGGCATCGAAGCCCACCGCCTCAAGCACGCGCAATGCCTGCGGAAGGACCTGGTTGCCAATTCCGTCTCCGGGCATGGTGACGACCGTGTATTTCGCCATGACTCAATCTCCTGGATGTACGAGTTCGGGATGTTCCTGCTTCAGACCCAACTTCTTGGCCACGATATTCTCTGCGCCTCCCGCGATTACCAGCGACTGCGGCACCGATCCCAGCGGCGGGAACGCAAAGTGATCGCCGCGCCAGTGCAGAGTGCAATGGGTGAAATCGATCTCGATACTGTCGCCCGGGATAATCGTCTTTTCTTTGGCAGCGATATCGCTCGCGAACTCCTGGCGAAGCTTCGTCACTAGCGCGGGGACCTCAATGCAGAGAAATCCATTGTTGTAGGCATTGCGCAGGTAGGTCTGCGAAAAGCTGGCTGCGATGATCAGTGGAATGCCCTTGGCTTTCAGGCAGGTCACCGCCTGCTCGCGGCTTGATCCGGTGCCGAAATTGAAACCGCCGACAAGGACATCTGCCGCATGAGCACGCGCCGAAAACTGCGGGTCATAGTTCTCCATTACGACGCCGGCCATCATTTCGGGCGTCATGTCGTCGCGGTAGGTGTGATCTTTGCCATAGATAGCATCGGTATTGAGGTTGTCTTGGGCGACGAATACGAGCCGGCCCTTAATCCGCTCGGGAAATCCGGGAAGGATGTCGACGGTCTCGCCGGCAACAACGTTTGCACTCAGTTCCTCGTACCGACGCTCCGGCTTGCGATCAGGGAAGCGCCGTGCGCCCCGGACGTAGCCTGCGAGTGCGGAGGCGGCCACCACTTCGGGACTGGCGAGGAAGCACTGTGCGTCGCGGGATCCCATACGGCCCTTGAAGTTGCGATTGGTGGCCGAAATGCCAACCTCGCCTTTTTCCAGAAGTCCGGTTCCCAATCCAATGCACGGCCCACAACTCGGGGGAAGCGGGATGGCGCCGGAGTCCAGTAGGGCTTGCCAAACGCCACGGCGTTCCGCCTCTTTTTGCACCCATGCGCTCGCCGCTCCGATGTAGAACTTCACGCCAGAAGCGACTTTGTTTCCGCAAAGCACCCAGGCGGCAGCCTCGAGGTCCTCCAGGCGCGAGTTGGCGCAAGAGAGAAGGTAGGCCTTCTGAATGGCGATCTTCTGCTTTTCGATTTCCGCGATGGAATGCATCGTCTGCACACTGTCGGGACCAGAGACGTGCGGAGTGACGTGGTTGAGGTTGAGGGTGATCCGCGCGGAGTAGACGGCGTCCGGATCAGGTTGCGGCGGAGCTTTACGCCAGCGCTCAATGTCTTCTTCGGTGAAGCGCTCTACTCCTTGTTCCTGCAATTTGCGGTGAGCATTCTCCAGGTACCGGATCGTGACCCCATCCACCGGGAACCAGCAGGCGATTGGGCCCCATTCCGTGCTCATGTTTGCGATTGAGAAGCGCGCATCCATGGACAGGCTGGCCACGCCGGGGCCGGAGAATTCGAGTGCGGCGTTGAGAGCTTCATCATGGTTGTAGAGCCCGCAGAGCGTGATGATCACATCTTTGCCGCTCACCCCTTCGGGGAGATTGCCTTCGAGCACGACCTGAATGGTGCGCGGAATTTGCCACCAGAATTCACCCGTGGCCCAAACAGCGGCCGCGTCGGTGCGAACGATCGGCGTGCCTATGGCCCCAAGCGCACCATACATGTTGGAGTGCGAGTCCGATGCAACTACGAAGGAGCCAGGCGTGACATAGCCGCGCTCGATCATGATCTGGTGTCCAATGCCGGCGCCGGCTGGATAGAAGTCCACCGCGTGCGTGGCGGCGAAGGATTCGATTGAGGAATACTTTCGTTGATTGGCTTCGTCGTGATTCTGAACGTCGTGATCAAGCGCGAATACCAGTTGCTTGGGGTCGTGGATAGTCGTC
>QHVR01000259.1:12640-19129 GCA_003223595.1 Acidobacteriota bacterium | reverse complement strand
AAATCGAAGCCGGTGTAATTCACTCACCTGAGAGCGTCTATACCGAATATCCAGACCCGCGCCGAGACGAGTGGCAGACCAGAATCCTGCCCGTATTGAATGGCGATGTTACGACAATTGGCGTCCGCACTTACGATCTAAATGCCTGAAGCGGCAAGGTTCACCAAGTGTGCTGAAAGACCTCCGCCCAGTGAATCAAGGAAAAAAAAGCGACGAAGCCGAGAACCGTGACCGCAATTTTCGTTCTGCCCGGTATATCGGACCTCAATATAACCGCACAAACTACGATGGCGAGCGGGATGAACGAGAACTTCGCAGCGACGTAGAGAAGAAAAAAGAACAACGCAAACGGGGCGATTATGAAAAAAAAGATGTGATTTTGCAGCCAGGCAGGGTGACTATCAGGCATCAAGGACATAATTGGAGCGGAAAGAGCTATTCCTTCGATTGTCCATGTTAGTTGCAACAGTCTGCGCGAGGTCAGGGACTGCATTTTCGGTTCTCCTAGAGGCCCTTGAGTCCAATCCCTATTCTTAACAGTAGACTATCGCCCTGAAAGGTAACTGTCGTAATCAGGGCCATTTCACGCTTTGAGCGGCAAAGTGGGATTTGAGAGTAATGCGGATGTTTCACCAACTACTCAGCCAAACGCTGGGCCCGGCGTCGACTTCTACTGAACATCGAGCGTTCTCAAGTAGCTGACGTAGTCTTGCTCATTCGGTTTCGGCCCATCTCTCAGAGCGTCAAGGAATTCATTCGGCGGTTTGTAGTGATGAACGTGGACGTAGTGATAAATGAGGTTTGGCGCGGCGTACACGTTAACGGGAACACGCGAGTTCCGAAGGAAGACCAAGCCGGGCCCGGTTCCCTTTAACTGTTGCGACAGCGAGGAGCGTGCGTCCGTCTTTGAGAACACGCGTATTTCAGCACTCCCTAGGGTTCTCTCTACTCCACCCCGAGAGACTGACACGATTGTCGGCGACACGCATAGGTCGCACTGATGTGTTCCCCTCGTCTGCATGACTGAGACCCCGCAGAAGCTCCAGAGCAAATCCAAGATTTCTTCTGAGGGTTCCATGGTTTGAAACTCATATCCGCGTTGAAGCCAGCCGACATTCTTGGCTCCCGTCGAGTCCCCCTTGAAGTAGCTGTAGGCGGAAAGGTCCACAAAATAGGCCATGCCAAAGTATCGCACCCGTGGTGTTGAGATTGATAACTGGCGAAAACAGGCGATAGCGCAAGTTTGCGCTGCCTATTCGCCCCCCATTTCCGCCACGCGGGGCATTTTGAGTGCAATGGCGATAGTCACTAGCGGCGGGCGGGCACAAGGCTGCTTCGCGAGTCTCGACGTGACCGTGCTCACTCGCCGCGTTCGAGGGGGCTGGCCCAGCTTTGCAGGATGTGAATTCTAAGAGCGGTTGCCCCAGCTTTCGTGGTTTTCGAAAGCTGGGACCCACGGACCCCGACGCGATGTTGATTCGTGACAGCCAGCAGCCGGGGTGAGAAAAGTCTTTGGATTCGGCAGCCGTGATGCCCAACCTTCGAAAGGCGCGAAGGCTGGGGCATCCGGTTCATTGGTGGATCCAGCAAAACGCAAAGCTGGGCCAGCCCCCACCCGATTCAACAGGAATCCGGTGTAGCATATATTGCCAACAGGTTGGCCCTGCAGATGAGGGCTGGAGTCGGTGGTGCCCACGTTCCAAGCAACACGAAAACTGTGCGTCTTAATCGGGCTGGCGTCGCTGTTCACCGCCTCCGCACAAGCGCAAGATCAATTAGGACGGTGTCTCGCGCAAAACAGCCTGTTTGGTGATTGGGAGTGGCACACCGAGAATCCGTCGGCGACGTCCCCGAAGGGCAGCTTTACATTTTCCAGCGAGCTCAACAGCAACGTGGTAACAATCCGCTCTACACGGATGTATCCGGGCAAGGGCCCGGAGTTCAAAGAGATGTTTGTGATTTACCGCGAGCGTGACAAGCAAATGAGCCGAAGCATGTATTTCGACGATCTTGGCCACGCGTCCCAATGTGCTGTGGAGACGTCATCCTCTTGCGTTATCGACCTCACCTGCCGTGGGGATGGAATCCACATGCGTTATGTATTCGCATTACGTGATGAGAAGCCCTATTTTCAATGGCAGGTTCCTCCCCCACATCGTCATGCGGAGTTTGCTCCATATCTGGGTGGCTTCCTAGAACGGAAGGAAAAGAGCAAAGGAGAGTAAGCGAGAATGTCAGTGGTCCAATTTAGCCTCGACCCTGTTCTTCAGCTCCTGGCATTGCTTCGAACGCTCAGCGCCGCCGGGGCCGGATGCTGCGCCTCGTAGGCTGCGATGTCTTTCTCGTGCTGCAGCGTCAGCCCAATATCATCCAGGCCGTTTAACAAACAGTGCCGCACGAACTCATCCATTGCAAATTGCGCGCGAAAACCCTGCTCGTCGCTGACTTCCTGCTTCTCCAGATCGATCCTGACTTGATACTGATCTATCTCCTGCGCGCGCTTCATCAAGGTCGCGACTTCGTCATCGCTCAGCCGCACCGCCAGGAACCCGTTTTTCGTGCTGTTATTCGCAAAGATGTCCGCGAACGACGACGAGATCACCGCCCGGAATCCGAAATCCGCCAGCGCCCACACCGCATGCTCCCGCGACGACCCGCAGCCAAAGTTCTTACCCGCCACCAGAATGGTCGCGCCTTCGTAGCGCGGCTCATGTAAAACAAAATCCGGGTTCTTCTTCCCGTCGGCCCCGAACCGCCAGTCGTAAAAGAGAAATTGCCCGAACCCTGTCTTCTCGATCCGCTTTAAAAACTGCTTCGGGATAATCTGGTCGGTATCGACGTTCACCCGATCCAATGGCGCCACGCGCCCGCGATGCACAGTAAAAGGTTTCATAGATGGACAGTAATTGCTTTCATAGTAGTGGAAGAGCGGCCTTTCAAGGCCGCGTCCAGCCGTTTACTCAAACTTCCAATTCCGAATATCCGTGAAATGCCCCGCAATGGCCGCCGCTGCAGCCATCATGGGACTCACTAGATGTGTGCGTCCTCCGCGTCCCTGCCGCCCCTCGAAATTGCGGTTGCTGGTCGAGGCACAGCGCTCTCCCGGTTGCAGAATGTCCGGATTCATTCCCAGGCACATCGAGCAACCGGACTCGCGCCACTCAAATCCCGCGTCTTGGAAAATCCGGTGCAATCCTTCCTGCTCCGCCGCGCGCTTCACCGCCTGCGATCCCGGTACCACCATCGCCCGCACTTTGGAACTCACGTGATGTCCTTTGGCCACCCGCGCGGCAGCCCGCAGATCTTCGAGCCGCGAATTCGTGCACGACCCGATGAACACGCGATCCACGGCGATATCCTCAATCCGCTTGCCCGGCTCCAGCGCCATATACTGCAAAGCCAATTCCGCAGCACGCCGATCGCTTTCCTCCCATCCCTTCACTTCCGGTACCCGCCCCGTTACGGGCGCGACCATGCCGGGGTTGGTCCCCCAGGTCACAAAGGGACACAACTGCGCTGCATCGATCTGGATGACCTTGTCGAACTTCGCATCTGAATCCGATGGCAAGCTCCGCCACCACGCAACCGCCTTCTCCCACTCCGCGCCGGTCGGAGCAAAGCTGCGTCCGCTCACGTATGCGATCGTCGTCTCATCCGGTGCGATCATTCCAGCGCGCGCTCCGGCCTCTATGCTCATATTGCAAAGCGTCATCCGGCCTTCCATCGAAAGCGCGCGCACGGCCGGTCCGGCGTACTCGATCACATGCCCGGTAGCGCCATCGGTTCCAATCTGCCCGATAATCCCCAGCGCCAGATCCTTCGCGCCAACTCCGTCGGGAAGTTGTCCCCGCACGTCTATCTGCATGGCCTTCGGCTTTTGCTGTGCCAGGCACTGCGTTGCCAGCACATGCTCGACCTCCGATGTGCCAATCCCAAACGCCAGCGAGCCAAAAGCGCCGTGAGTGCTGGTATGGCTGTCGCCGCAAACAATCGTCATGCCCGGCTGCGTCAGTCCCAACTCTGGACCGATCACGTGCACGATGCCTTGTTCGGCGGAATCCATATCGAACAGCCGGATGCCGAATTCCTTGCAGTTGGCCTGCAGCGCGGCAATCTGCTTCGCGGCAATGAGATCCGTGATGGGAGTTCCGCGCGGCTCGGTAGGAATGTTGTGATCCACGGTCGCGACGGTGCGCAAAGGCTGCCGCACACGCCGTCCCGCAGCCCGCAATCCGTCAAAGGCCTGCGGCGAAGTCACCTCATGCACCAGGTGCAAATCGATGTAAAGAATCGAAGAGCGTCCGGCAGGTTGCGCAACCAAGTGCGCATCCCAAATCTTCTCGAATAATGTTCGCGCCATAAAAGTTAGAGTATCGAATTTACCTGAGCCGACGTATCCCGGCGTGAGGCTGTGCCTCTATCAAAGTCCCCAGTTGCTGCTGAATCTCCTAGTTTTTCATAGTGTTGGCGCAGGCGGCAAGGTCTCGGGTAGGGGAATCGCCCGCACAAAACCTACCCGAAATGCCTGATCGTTTCCTATTTTCTGAGCTACTACGCTAAGTGGAACAACAACCGGGATCATTGTTATGAACAGAGCTGTGAACAACGAAGTCAACATAAATAACGGCAAAAGCGTCGCCGCCCTATTCGCGGAGATGAAGCAGGAACTACAGGATTTCGTGCAGACCCGCGTCACCATGTTCAAAGTCGAGCTGCAGGAAAAGGTCAGGGTCGTGAAAGCCGCTGCGCCGCTCGCGGTGATCGGCGCTGTGCTATTGCTGACGGCGTATCTGCTGCTCACCTTGGCGCTGGTCGCCCTGGTATTCGCCTTGCTGCCCGACAACGCGTATCGCTGGTGCATCGCCTTTGCCGCCATCGGGGTGCTCTGGCTGATTCTGGGCGGCATCGCGGCCTATATGGCAAAACGGGAATTGGAAGTCAAAGGCCTGCTGCCTAAGAGAACTGTGGAAGTGCTGAAGGAAGACAAGATGTGGATTCAGGCTGAGGTCAAGCAGATATGAGCGCGGAACCGGTGGAGAATCTCGAACTGCGAGCCGTTGAGCAGCGCAATCGCCTGCACCAGACAACCTCCGAGTTGAAGGGAAAGATCACCGAGACCCGCGAGCAACTCGATCCCGCAAGAAATGTGCGGGAGCACTTTGGAGGCGTTGCGGCCGCGGCCGGCGCACTTGCCCTGCTCGTAGGCTACGGAGTCGCCGGAATGTTCACCCGGCGCTGATGCGATCAATGCAGCACTGACAAGATTGAGGAGAACACTATGCCCGCCATCAACAGTATCGCCAAAGTAGTAGCCAAACCATTGCCGCGAGTCATCTCGCCAAAGACGCAAGCCATTCTCGATTACCTTCTCGTGGGCTCCTTCCTGGGAACGGCAAGCTGGTTCTGGCGCCACAACAAACGCGCAGCTGTGGCCGCGTTGCTCTGCGGCGGAGCGAAACTGGCAGTCACTATGCTGACTGACAATCCCGGCGGCGTTCGCAAGGTGATCAGTCCTCACGCGCGTCGCGAGATCGACCTCGGCCTCGCAGCCATGGTCGCGACCATGCCGGAATTCTTCGCCTTCAAGGACGAGCCGCAGAAGAAGTTCTTCATCGCTCAGGGAGCGCTGATCACCATCGGCAGCGAATTGACCCAATATCCCGGACGTTCCAGCGGAAGGAAGGAACGGTCGAGGGCCGCCTGATTTATGCCATCCGTCGCAGAACATAGAGGCATCAAGAGCCCGTTGCCATCGCTATGGAAGTTCGGCGGGCTCACGCCGCTCAAGCTCATCAAGCTTTCGGTGAAGAAGATTGGGGAAGATGAGCTCTCGACGCGCTCGGCGGCGCTCTCGTATTACTTCCTGCTGGCACTATTCCCCATGCTGCTTTTCCTGGTCTCGCTGGTAGGGGTGTTCGCAGGCCCCGGTTCGCAGATGCGCGACACCATTGTGGCATCCATCGGCCGGCTCGCTCCCGGATCGGCATCCACTCTGATTCATTCCGTAATCGATCAGACCTTCAGGCACAGCAGCGGGATCAAGCTTGCCGCGGGCATTCTGGGCGCGTTATGGGCCGCTTCGGGAGGCATGAGCGCAGTGGTCACCTCGCTGAACGTAATCTATCGAACACCGGAGACGCGACCCTGGTGGAAGCAGAAAGCCACCATCATCGGCCTGACGCTGGCGCTTGCGGCATTAATCATCATCGCGCTGGTCCTTGTGCTCTATGGCGGGAAGATTGGCGAGTTCGTGGCTGCGCGAGTGGGGATGGGAAACGCCTTCGCCATGGCGTGGAAAGTGTTGCAGTGGCCAGTTGCGTTCGCGGCGATGTTCCTCTCCTTCTCGATGGTTTACTATTTCGCGCCTGACGTCGAAGAGCGCAGATGGTTCTGGGTGACTCCAGGATCGGCCGCTGGAGTTGCACTCTGGCTGATCGCTTCCATGGGATTCCGCGTCTACCTGCACTTCTTCAATAGCTACACCGCAAC
>QHVR01000259.1:0-12506 GCA_003223595.1 Acidobacteriota bacterium | reverse complement strand
GCTAACGCGGTTTGGTGATGGCGCCCTGCGAGGCGGACCATACCAGTGCCGCATATTTTGCGAACACCCCGGTCGTGTACCGCGGCTGCGGCGCTTTCCATTCCGACATTCTCTGACGCAGCACGGATGCGTCCAGCTCCACTTCCAGCAGTTGCTTCTTTACGTCGAAACGAATCATGTCGCCGTCGCGAACGCCGGTAATGGGACCGCCCAGAGCGGCTTCCGGAGAAACGTGGCCCGCCATGAGCCCGCGGGTCGCGCCACTGAAGCGCCCATCGGTCAGCAGCGCGACCGAGCCGCCTAACCCTTCGCCCACAATCGCGGCAGTAACCCCCAGCATCTCGCGCATGCCCGGACCGCCTTTCGGTCCTTCATTCCGAATGACAACCACGTCCCCGGCCTTAATTTTCTTGCCGACGACTGCGGTCATGGCGTCTTCTTCCGAATCAAAAACGCGCGCTGGCCCGCGATGCTCGAGGCGTTCGTGCCCGCTGATTTTGGCGACGCAGCCCTCGGGCGCGAGATTGCCCTTCAGAATTACAAGTCCACCGGTGGGCTTCAGAGGTTTATCGAGCCCTACAATGACTTCCTGGCCGCGAGTTTCGGCGGCGCTCTCGGCCTCGGAGTTGATCGTCTGCCCGGTCACGGTCATCGCCTGCGGATGGAGGTGCTTGCCTCCCAGCAGCTTTTTTGCTAACAGGCGAATTCCACCCGCCCGATGCATATCCGCCGCAACAAATCTGCCTGAGGGCTTCAGGTCGCACAACAGCGGAGTGCGTTCGCTTACCGTTTGGAAATCATCGATATCAAGTTGCACTCCCGCTTCGCGCGCGATCGCCAGCAGATGCAACACGGCATTCGTTGACCCGCCGCTCGCGGCCACGGAAGCAATCGCATTCTCAAAGGCCTCGCGAGTCAGAATGTCGCGCGGCTTAAGGCCCTTTTGCAAAACATTCATCACGACCTTGCCGCAGTCGAACGAAACCTGATCTTTCTGCGGATCCATCGCGGGAATGCTGTTGAAGCCCATCGGCGAGAGGCCGATCATCTCCATGACGGTCGACATCGTGTTGGCGGTGTACTGGCCTCCGCAGGCCCCCGCGCCCGGGCACGCGGCATCTTCCAGTTCCTTCAACTCCGTATCGCTCATCTTGCCGGCAACGTTGGCCCCGATGGCCTCGTACACATCTTGGATCGTGACATCTTTGCCGCGATAAGTTCCGGGCGCAATGGTTCCGCCATAAAGAACGATGCCCGGCAGATTCATGCGCGCCAGCGCCATGGCCCCGGCCGGGATGGTCTTGTCGCAGCCCACCACGCAGACCACAGCGTCAAACATCTGCCCGCGGCAGACGAGTTCGATGGAATCGGTAATCAGCTCGCGGCTGACCAGCGATGCCCGCATGCCCTCGGTGCCCATGGTCTCGCCGTCGGAAATGGCGATGGTGTTGAACTCCATCGGAGTGCCGCCGGCGGCGCGAATGCCTTCCTTCACCTTGGCCGACAAGCGCCGCAGGTGAAAGTTGCAGGGCATGGTTTCGATCCAGGTGTTGGCCACGCCGATGAGAGGCTTACTGAGGTCCGCGTCGGTATACCCAACGGCTTTGAACATGGAGCGCGCGCCGGCGCGGTCGCGCCCTTCGGTGATTCCACGGCTGATGTGCTTGAGATCCATGGCTGAAAGAGTACAGGAGGAAAAATGAGTTTCAAAGTTTCGAGTTTGAAGAAGAAGTTTCGAGTTTCAAGTTTCAAAAACCCCTGAGCCCTAAGCGCTGAGCCCTGAACTTGAAACTAGAAACCTGAAACTCGAAACTAAAAAAATGGGGAACCCACTCTGCAGGTTCCCCCGAGTTGCATGACGTTCGCCCATGAATCGTCATGCTTGCCCAGTCATAAAAATTAAGCGCGAGCAGCAGGGCGGGATTCATCGAGGGTCACGCCGGCGGGCGGATGATGCGAAGTCCACGTCGTCGTATGGGCCGCGCCCGAGCCGACACGTATCACGTCGGGAATCCCATACCATTCGCGATAGAGCTGGCCAACCTGCTTCTGATTGACCTCGAGCGTAAGCATCACTTGATGATCCAGTTCTGCTGCCTCGGCATGTACCGCGGGCAGATCGAGTCCCCGCCGCGAAACCGCGTTCAGGATGCGCATCAATGTGCCCTGCGTGTTGCGATAGCGAATGTGGAATTGCATGTGTGCTCCTCGTACTTATTTTTCTTCTAGCAGCATCTCCGAAAGCGCTGCTCCTGCCGGGACCATCGGGAAAACGTTAGCTTCCGGAGCGCAATCAAAGACCAGTAGCTCCGGCTCCGGAGAGCGCAAGAAGCGATCGATCTGATCGCCTGTCTCCTGCGAAACCGGGAACTCCCGCATGACATCTTCCTTCATGCGAAAAGCGTGAATCTTGTAAGCCTTCGCGATCTCGACGAAGTCCGGGTTATCGCTCAGGTCGGTCTCGGCGTAGTTGCGCTCGTAAAACAGCTGCTGCCACTGCCGAACCATCCCGAGATATTTGTTGTCGATAATGACCAACTTCACCGGAAGCCCGAGGCGATGAACGCTCGCGAGTTCCTGGATGTTCATCTGAAATCCACCATCGCCGGAAACGCAGACAACGCACGTGTCAGGCTTGGCCAGTTGCGCCCCCACCGCTGCCGGAAGAGCGAATCCCATCGAGCCGAGTCCGCCCGACGTGATAAAGCCGCGCGGCGAAGATGAGCGATAACGCTGGGCGGCCCACATCTGGTGTTGTCCCACGTCGGTGATGACGACGCTGTCTTCGGGCAAGCGGCTGAAAAGTTCGTCGAGGAAGCGAATGGTAGGCTGAGCTAATCCGCGAGGATCGAGTTCAGCGCGATCCGCGCCGCAGGCGACCGAACGCCAGCCACTGAAATCCGGCAACGTGTGATGCCGCAATTCGGCTTCGAATGCGGGAATCGTGTCCGCGAGATTTCCGATCACGGGCAGATCGCAAGGACGAACGCGATCCAGCTGCGCCGGATCGATTTCAAAATGCACGATCTTGGCATGCGGGGCAAATCGCGTCGGCTCGCCAGTCACGCGATCGTCGAGCCGCGCTCCCAGCACCAGCAGCAGATCCGTTTCGTGCAGCGCCATGTTGGCGGCACGCGTTCCGTGCATGCCCACCATGCCGAGGTAATAAGGAGATTGTGGCTCAACGGCGCCCAGTCCGTGCACAGTCGCGAATGTGGGGATGTTCAACTTATCGAGTAAACGCCGGAGATCGGTGATTGCGCCGGAAAGCTTCGCTCCCGCGCCGACCAGCGCCACAGGCTTCGAAGATTGCTTCAGTAGTGCAACGACCGTGTCGGTGAAACCGCCATCAGCCTTGGCTTCGGCGGGACGCGCATGGGGCGTGAACTTCACCGGGCCCGAAAATTCCTTCTTGGCTTTCAGCAGATCGGTGGGAATGTCGATGACTACCGGACCAGGACGCCCGCTGCGCGCCCAGTGAAATCCTTCGGCAATGGCTTCGGGAATTTCATCGATGGTGCGGACCAGGCGGCTCCACTTCGTGAGCGAGAGAGTCACGCCAAAGACATCTGTTTCCTGAAACGCATCGGTTCCGATGAGCGCGCTGCGCACTTGGCCGGTGATGCAGACCAGGGGAACGGAATCCATCTTGGCGTCGGCAATTCCGGTGACCAGGTTCGTCGCCCCGGGACCGCTGGTGGCCATCGCGACTCCAACTTTGCCAGTAACGCGCGCGTAGCCTTCCGCAGCGAAGACTGCCCCCTGCTCGTGCCGCGTGAGGATGTGGCGCACGCCGCTGCCTTCCAGCGCGTCATACAGCGGCATGATCGCGCCCCCGGGGTAGCCGAAGACCAGGTCTACGCCTTCCGCGCGCAGGCACTGCAGGACTATATCGGCTCCTTTAAGCATTCAGCACCTTGAGCAAGAGTTCGGAATTTCCACGTCTCGCAACGGCCGCGAGACGTGGCGTATGGCAATTTCGGTTACGCATTCACTACCTGTTTTGTGGATTCCGCGGGGGCTTCCGCCTTCTTCTTGCCCGCCTGCGGCAGCCAGCTCATCATCCCGCGCAGTTGCGCGCCCACGATTTCGATGGGGTGCTGCTTCTCTTTTTCGTTCGGGCAGCCCGCTTTGTTCTCGGCAATCCACTCTTTCGCGAAGTTGCCGGATTGAATGTCCGCCAGAATCTTCTTCATCGCTTGCCGCGTCTCGTCGCCGACAACTCTCTCACCGCGGGTGAGGTCTCCATACTCGGCGGTGTTTGAGATCGAGTAGCGCATACGATCCAGTCCGCCTTCGTAGATCAGGTCCACGATGAGCTTCACTTCGTGCAGGCACTCGAAGTAGGCGATCTCGGGCGCGTATCCCGCTTCCACCAGAGTTTCGAATCCCTTTTTGATCAGCGACGTCAGGCCGCCGCACAGGACTGCCTGCTCTCCGAACAGATCGCTCTCGGTTTCTTCCTTGAAGGTGGTTTCGAGAACGCCGGCGCGCGTCGAGCCGATGCCGTGGGCATAAGCGAGACCGAGTTCGTGGGCGCGTCCGCTGGCATCCTGCTGAATCGCCAGCAGCGACGGAACTCCGCGGCCTTCGGTGTACACGCGCCGGACGAGGTGTCCCGGGCTCTTCGGAGCAATCATCAGGACATCAACGTCGGCAGGCGGAACGATAGCTTTGAAATGAATGCTGAAGCCGTGCGAGAAGCCGAGAACTTTTCCCGGGTGCAGATAGGGCTTGATGTGCTGGTCGTAGAGTTCGGCCTGGGTCTCGTCGGGAGTAAGCACGTGGATCCAGTCGGCGCGCTTGGCCGCTTCATCGGGAGCGACAACGACCATGCCGTCGGCCTTCGCCTGCTGCGCGCTCTTGCGGTTGGGATCGAGACCAACGATAACTTTGTGTCCGCTGTCGCGGAGATTCTGGGCCTGGGCGTGTCCCTGGCTGCCATAGCCAAGGATGGCGATCGTCTTGCCCTTCAGTGCTTCGGGCTTCGCGTCGCGTTCGTAAAAGATAGTGACCACTGTGTGCTCCTCTCGTAGCACAAGGGAGAAAAAGGGAACCCTTGCTTTTTGGGGATGGGAACCAGTGTCCCGAACTCAAGGCAGAAAAGCAATCCCCAGGAAAACCGACCGGTCGGTCGGTATCCAGAAATGCTATGCGGCCCGCGCTAAGCTGTCAAGTCAAAAGAGCGCACCACGTCTCAAGCTGCCGCCGGCCCACGTAGGGACAGCCTCTCACGCTGTCCCAGTCGAGCGCAGCTCGACAGCCCTGCAGAATAGGTTCAGGAAATGCGGCTAAATGCGTCGCAGTAATCTGCCGATGAAAGCTCCAGGAGACAGCCATGGGTGGAAATAATGGACACGCAGGAACGCAAGACGCACTCAGAACGCCAGAGGCAAAATCATTGCGCGTCGGCAAAGACTGCCAATACGACCACGAACTGCGGCGCTTACAAATCGAACTCGTGAAGTTTCACGAATGGATTCGCCACCGCGGGCTGAAAGTCGTGGTCTTGTTCGAAGGCCGGGATGCCGCCGGAAAGGGTGGCGCGATCAAGCGCATCACGCAAGAGTTGAACCCGCGCATCTGCCGCGTAGTTGCTTTGGGCGCCCCTACGGAGCGCGAGAAGACGCAGTGGTATTTCCAGCGCTACGCTGCCCATCTTCCGGCCGCGGGCGAAATGGTGCTGTTCGACCGCAGTTGGTACAACCGCGCGGGAGTGGAGCGCGTCATGGGATTCTGCACCGAATCTGAGTACCAGGAATTCATGCATAGCTGTCCTGAGTTCGAGCGCATGCTGGTGCGCTCCGGCATCATCCTGATCAAGTATTGGTTCTCCGTCAGCGACGAGGAACAGGAGCGCCGTTTTCAGGACCGCATGCGAGACCCCACGAAACGCTGGAAGCTGAGCCCGATCGACCTTGAGTCGCGGCGCCGCTGGGCGGAGTACTCGCGCGCCAAAGATGAAATGTTTGCCGTCACCGACATCAAGCAGGCACCCTGGTACGTGGTGAACGCGGAAAACAAGAAATGCGCGCGGCTGAACGTAATCCGTCATCTGCTGTCGACGATCCCTTACGGTGACCTGACACCGGAAAAGCTTAAGCTGCCTGCTCTCGACAAGACGAAGTACGTGCGCCCCCCATTTCACGAACAAAGCTTCATTCCGGAAATCTACAAGTGACCGCGTAGGGACAGTCTCTCAGGCTGTCCAGGTGTTTAAAGTGTATGTAGGGACAGCCGCCATCGGCTGTGCTGCTCACCCTGAGAAATACCTTGCGCGGACGTACGCAGGCCCACCAGCATTGAGGGAGGTCCTCGAATGAACTCCAGGTCAGGCCCGCACAGACCCCCGCCACGGGCAAGTTAAACCGATTTAACCTCGGGATCTATGTTGCTGATTCGAAGGTACATACAGACAATTATTTACACACGCCGGTGTCCTCGTAACAAGGCTGGAATGAGCAGATTGAAGGTCTCTGCTGCATCCGAGGTGCACAAGGTAGCCGATCGAGGTCTTGACTTTTACATGCCCAGGTAGGGCCCATATCGGGACAGCCGCCCTCGGCTGTCTGGTCGAGCGCAGCTCGACGGTTGTGTGCATGAAAAATCTGCCCGGCTTGGCCGGGCCGGACAGCCGATGGAGGCTGTCCCTACATGTACGTCGGGTGGCATTCAGCGCGGCAACTATTTACCATGGCACGCGATGACCCGTGAAGCAGTACTCGATTCCCGGCAGGAAATCCTGCGCACGGCCGCTCGCCTGTTCCAGCAGCGCGGGTACGACGCCACGTCGATGAACGACGTGGCCGCTGCGCTAAAGCTCAGCAAGGGCGGGTTGTATCACCACTTTCAAAGTAAAGACGAAATCCTGTTCGAGATCATGAATCATGCCATGGATCTGACCCAGGAGCGCGTGCTCGCTCCGGTAGGAAGCATCGCCGATCCCGAGGAGCGGCTGCGGGCGCTGATCCGGCTGCATATTGAGGTTGTGCTCAGCCCGCGCGATCGCGAAATTACAGTGATGCTGCACGAGAACCATCCCTTGCCCCCGGGCCTGCGCAAGCGCATCAACCACCGCAAAAAGGAATACGTGCACTATGTGGAGAGCCTGATGGCCGACGTGCAGAGATCGCGGCGCGCCAAAGGCTCGGTCAGCCCGCGCGCAGCGGCCTTCGCGCTGCTGGGGATGATCAACTGGATCTATCAGTGGTACAAACCCGAAGGCAACCTGCAGACCAACAACCTGGTCCCGCAATTTACCGAGATGGTCTTCGGCGGGATCCTGGCGTGACGGTAAGTACTCAGCATGCGAAAAATCCGGCCATGGGCTGGGACATATGCTGACGCCGGGGAGAAGATCGCTCGCGCGCAGATCATCATCAACGGCCAGGTCGCGTACGACACCAGTTTCGTTCCGCCCATCGGCAGTTGGCAGGTACAGCTGAGTGAGAAGGGACAATATCCGGGCGAGAATACCGTGCGAGTGATCGCCAGCAACGACAAGGGCGAGGATACGGAATCGGAGGACTGCTGGAGCTGACAAGAGCCGCGAAGCGGCGAAAGAATGCAGCCCACGCCGTAAGGCGTGGGTGCAAAGTGGATAAAAGAGCCCAGCCCCAACGGGGCGGAAGAAGAATTCTCAGGCGCGGGAAATAGTCGAGCTGCGCTCGACCGGACAACCGATGGCGGCTGTCTCTACATACGCGCGAAAGGGGCACGGTTGACTGACTCCAAAGCTGATTTCTTTACTCTGAGCGAAATCGACGCGCAACGTGCCTCCGGGAACAAGCGGTACCAGGAATTTCTGCGCGTTCCCGCGATGAGCGCGGGATTATATGTATTGCCGGCTGGCGGAACGGATCCACAGCGGCCTCACCATGAAGATGAGATGTACTACGTCGTGCGGGGCCGCGCCCGCTTTCGCGCGGGAGAGGAAGACCGCGAAGTTTCTGCGGGAACGGTGCTGTTTGTGGCCGCCGAAGTGGAACACCGGTTTTACGAAATCAAGGAAGAACTTGCCGTCCTGGTGTTCTTCGCTCCCGCGGAGAGCTGAAAAGGCCCATCTCGATGGTTGCTTTCCTTCTCCTGGTTCCTGGAGGCGAATAGAATGCGCATACTTGTGTAAACGCCTGTTTTCGACAGTCATCAGAGAGGCCGTCAATACCTCGCGGCGTTACGAGCCATCATCTTTCGTCTTGCCGACAGGTTTGAACATTTCTAACATGGTTATTGGAAATCTCTCATGGGTGAATGCCCGAGCGACGCGCCAAGCGTGGCGGCGATAGAACTCGATCGCCGCTGCATTCGATTGAACGACTCGAAGATGCAGTGTTTCATAGCCGCGAGCGATTATTTCAGCCTCCCCTTGGGCGAGCAGACGCTGACCTACCCCATATCCCCGGCTTTCGCGAAGCACCCATAAATCATCCAGCCATTCTCCGCTTGTGCGAACCACTCCGATGATTTTCGTGTCCCCAACAGCGACCCAAAAGGAATGCCAGTTCTCCTCATCGGTCGGAAACGGTGGAGGTGCCCAAAGTCCGCCGTAAATCTCATCCACTACTGTTTGGACTACGGCGCGAACGGAATCGTGCTCCTCGGGCTGTGGTCGTCTTATGAGCACGTCGATCATCTAATGTGCAGTTTAAAATACGGAGCCTTTGGGCATAAAGTGTTGCACATGGAAAACGCGGAGACCGTACAAATTCGTCTTCTCGAAGAAAGCGATCCTCCGAGCATCGCTGCCGCGTTCACGAACATGGGGTGGAACAAGCCTGAGACCCAGTACCGTCGCTACTTGCACGAGCAGTTGGAGGGAACTCGAACGTGCTTCGTGGGTATCATTGACGGGCAGTTCGCCGGGTACGTGACAGTAGACTGGCGACCTACTTACGCCGCATTTGCTGACCTGAACATTCCTGAGATTCAAGACCTCAACGTGCTCACAAAATACCGCAGAAAGGGTATCGCAAGTCGTTTACTTGACCACGCAGAAATTGAAGCAGCCCGCCGTTCGGGTGTTGTAGGCATCGCAGTCGGACTGCATCCGGGGTACAACTCCGCTCAGCGGCTCTATGCGAAGCGAGGCTACATCCCGGATGGTCGCGGCATTACGTACCGAAATTGCTTTGTGGAAGAGGGCGCAAGTGTAGTGCTTGATGATGACCTCGTATTGCATTTCACGAAGCAGTTACCAGCAGGGTGAAGGTGATCAGCCTCCGTAACTGACGAAACATCGCGATTGCACTCATCATGCCTAATGCTTAGCCTTGGGCTTGATGGCATCAGTTATTTCTACCCTCGTATACTCGTGCCGGTACTCAAATGAAAATCGTCTCGTTGAAGATTCAGCCAATTGCCAAAGTGGTGGCCGTAGTTTATGCACTGTTTGGCGTATCGTTCTGGATCGCGTACTGCCTAGGCAAAGCTCCGTATCTCACGCTGCCTGTAGGTCTAGTCGCGCCCATGGTGCATTTCAATTTCAATTTCCATTTTCAACGCACCACTGACGTGGCGTACAACGTGCTGCTCTTCTTGGCCTCCCTGGCGGGGTATGCGCTAACGGGATGGCTGACGGCGATGGCCCTGGTCATTTGCTTTAACATAGCAGCACGGTTGAAAGGCGGCATTGATGCCGACTTCATTGCTTTCCGTGAACCCTCCCCCAAAATGCCCGCCAGTTAGCTGGCGAGAAATCCCCCATTTACACTCAACGGCACGAGGGAAACACGAAGAAACGGCACGCTCACTTCCGGTTCCTTCCGGAGTCCGCAAAACGCAACGTGTGATTTCACAACACGATCTGGAAGGAGCCGTCCCGTTCAGTGCGAACCCCGTTTAGCGGTGAACATTGCGTGCTGTAGATCATGCGTTGCACTGTGGGTGTTGAGTGCTCACACAGGACGCAAGATGGGTTGCGTTGTTGCCTCGGCGGTTCTGTTACACGGGACCAGGGCAAAAATCGAGCTGCGCTCGACGGACAGACTGAACGGCTGTCCCTAAATGCAGGCATGTTAACCTCGGCGCGTGTCGTTTTCTCCCCAATTTGGGCCTGCAGCGTACAGCATAGGCGCCGTTTTCATATGGGGCGCGTCTGATTTTGCCGGAGGCTACGGCGTGCGGCGCGCGAACGCATTTGTATTTACCGCCTTTTCGCACTTCTGTGCGTTCTCACTGATGTTGCTGATCTCGCTGGGCGAGCACGCGCCTCTACCGTCGCGCCCGAGCATATTTTGGTCTGTGCTCGCAGGAATACTGGGAGGCGTTGCGCTGGCGCTGTTCTATCGCGCATTGGCATCAGGGCAGATGGGATTAGCGGCTCCCGTTGCCGCCCTGATCGGAGCAGCGATCCCGACGCTGGCTGATATTGCCCTCGAAGGGGCGCCCAGTCGTGGCTGATCACGCGTCCCGAACCGCAGGGGAACAACGACGAGACGGGACATCCCAAGGGAGTGGCCATGGCTGCTCTGGCAGGCGTGGGCTTTGCCGCCTTTTACATGTGCATGCACCAGACGACCGGCTCTCCCATCTTCGTTGCGGCGATTGGCCGAATTGCGTCGTTTGTAGCCACCGCAGTCGTGGTGATCGCCACGGGCGCGCCCCTTGCCATGGATCTGCCGTCGATTGGGATCGCCATGCTGGCGGGATTCCTCGACATCAGCGGAAGCGCGCTCTACATCTACGCTAGCCAGCGCGGGCGCCTGGACGAAGCCGTGGTCATCACCTCGCTGTATCCCGCCATCACGGTGTTGCTGGCGCGAATCATTCTGAAAGAGCACTTCAGCCGCTGGAAGTTTGTAGGATTACTGGCCGCTCTGGCCGCAGTGCCCATGATCGCCGCCGGATAGCCGATCTCCTTCCGGTACTCGCGAGCTGCGCCCCGGTGCTGCTAGCATCGCGAGGTGGCGCTGATTGAAGTTCGCAATCTGACCAAAGTTTTTGCTCACGCGGAGTCGCCATTCGGCGGCAAGTCGCGCGCTGATGTACGCGCGGTGGACAATGTTTCTTTGGATATCCATTCGGGAGAGACGCTGGGCCTGGTCGGCGAGTCCGGGTCCGGCAAGAGCACGCTGGGCCGCCTGATCCTGCGTCTGATTGAACCCACATCCGGCACCATAAGTTTTGAGGGCCGCGATCTGCTCGCAGCGGGACGCGCCGAAATGCGCCGCCTCCGCCGCGACATGTAGATCATCTTTCAGGATCCCTTCGCATCCTTAGATCCGCGCTACCGGGTGGAAGACATCATCGCCGAGCCCATGCTGATTCACAAAGATTCACACAGGGACAGCGAAGATGTATCTACGGACAGCCACCCCCGGCTGTCCGGTGGAGCGAAGCTCGACCTTTCTATGCGCGTCTCCGAGCTCCTGCGCTCCGTCGGCCTGGACGAATCCGCGCGCTCCCGCTACCCGCACGAATTCTCCGGCGGCCAGCGGCAGCGCATTGGCATAGCCCGAGCCCTGGCGCTGCGGCCCAAGTTCATCGTCTGCGATGAGCCGGTATCCGCGCTCGACGTCAGCGTGGGCGCGCAGATCGTGAATCTGCTGCAGCAACTGCAGCGGGACTTCGGACTGACCTACCTGTTCATCTCGCATTCCATGCCGGTTGTGCGATATCTCTGCACGCGCATCGCGGTGATGAGCCGCGGAAAGCTCGTGGAGATCGGAGACACGGAACAGATCACCTTGAGACCCGCTCATCCGTACACCCGCACTCTGCTCGCCGCAACACCGGAATTGGTGGTGTGAGCCGCAGTCTTTCCAGACTGCATTTGCAACCAAATCTGTTTTCGGGCACTCCTAAGAATTTTGGGGACTCGTCCGTGGCTAGCCATTCAGCCCGATACCAACTCAGCATTTCTCAAAGTCGTTCGTCCACCCGAAACCTGGCGGAACTGATTCTCGGTTTTCTGGCGATCGATGCTGTGCTCTGGCTGCCCACTCGCGAGCAACTCATCTTCGGGCCGATCGCGTTGCTGGCGCCCTTGGTGATGGTCCTATGGCGCCGCCCCGGGATGAACGAACTGGGCCTGGGCTGGCGCGGATTCGCCGGCTCACTTTGGATCCTCCCGGCCGCCGTTGCATTGAGCGTACTCGGAGTGGAGGCGGCGAAATACGCGGGAACGTTTCACACGCTCTACGCGCCCGATTTTTCTCACGTCGGCGGCTACGTGCTCTGGACGCTGTACCAGCAGTTCCTCTTGCAGGACTTCTTCCACGCTCGCCTTAGCAGCCTTCTGTCGGCCAACGCGGCCATTGGACTCGCAGCCGTGGTATTTGCTCTGGTGCATCTCCCCAATATCCCGCTCGTGTTAGCGACTCTGGTGTGGGGAGCCCTTTCCTGCGCGCTGTTCCGCCGCTATCGCAACCTCTATGTTCTTGGCCTGGCGCAGGGCTTGCTGGGACTGTGCTTCGCCGTATGCATTCCCGATGTGTGGCTGCATCACATGCGGGTTGGGCTGGGATTTCTGCGATATCACTCGATGCACTCGTAATTAGGTAGGCCTC
>QHVR01000780.1 GCA_003223595.1 Acidobacteriota bacterium | reverse complement strand
TTGGGGTAGGGCTGATTGCGGTCTTCTGGGCCTATGACGGCTGGGTGTACATCACGTGGGTAGCAGGCGAAGTAAAGGAGCCCCGTCGAAACGTGCCGCTGGCGATGGTCTTAGGCGTGGTCGTGGTGGGGATCATCTACATCGCGATGAATTTGACGTATATGTATGCCCTGCCTCTATCCGAAATTGCGAAGCACGAAACCATCGCGCACGCCTCGGCCGCCGTGCTGTTCTCTCCGCGCGCAGCGGGATTGCTTTCGCTGATGATTGCCATCTCCTGCTTCAGCGCCGCGGCCACCTGCACGCTCTCCGGCGCCCGCGTGTATTTGGCTATGGCGCAGGATGGCCTTCTTTAGGCGTATGGCCGTGATCCATCCCAAATGGAGGACTCCCGTCTTCAGTCTCATTGGGCAAGGAATATGGGCAGGGGTGCTTACCCTGAGCGGGCGCTACGACCAGCTTTACACCTACGTGATTTTTGGCATGGTGCTGTCCTACACGCTTACCGTGATCGGACTGTTTCTGCTGCGCTGGAGTCGCCCGGACATCCCTCGCCCCTACCGCTGCACGGGCTATCCGTGGCTCCCTGCCATCTACATATTCATCGGCGCAGCATGGACCCTGAACACCATCATCACGCGGCCGCACGAGGCGTTCTGGGGAAGCTTCATAGTGCTGATCGGGATTCCGGGATAGTTGTATTGGAAGCGCAGCAACCGCAAGGCCCTGAGCACGTAAGGCCGGGATGCGGGCAAGTGCGCCGTTTACACCGGGGTCGCAGTTTTCCGCGCGGGATTGAAAAACGGCAGCGTACCCACCTTCACATTCGCCTTCAGTCGGATCGCTTCAATCGTAATTTCCATCTGCAGGTCGGTGCCGGGCTTCGAGTGTTCAGTGTCGAGGCTGGCAAGCGCGATCATCTTCTTCAGTGTTG
>QHVR01000779.1 GCA_003223595.1 Acidobacteriota bacterium | reverse complement strand
TACGGATGACTTTGTCGATGTTCTCTGCCCCCGACATTGCCTTGTGATCGCCGGCCTTTTCCCGCGAGCGATACAGTTGCCGCGCCAGTGCCCGGTAGAGGATATCGTTGATTAACGTCGATTTGCCGGACCCGGAAACTCCCGTCACGACTGTCATGAGTCCAAGTGGAAAACTCACATCGACATTCTTGAGGTTGTTTTCCTTCGCACCCAGAATGGTGAGTGCCGCGCCGTTCTTCTGGCGCCGTTCAGGACGCATTTCAATCGAGGTTCGTCCTGAGATGTATGCACCCGTCAGCGAGTCCGGCTGCTGCATGATCTCTTCCGGGGTGCCGTGTGCAACCAGGTTTCCACCGTGCCTGCCCGCTCCCGGACCGAGATCGACGACGTAGTCGGCGCGCCGGATGGTCTCTTCATCGTGCTCCACAACCAGAACGGTATTACCTAAGTCGCGCAAATTCTCCAGCGCATTGAGCAGGCGCCCGTTGTCGCGGTGATGTAATCCGATGGAGGGCTCGTCCAGCACATACAGCACGCCTCGCAGTTTCGAGCCTATCTGAGTAGCCAGCCGGATGCGCTGGCTTTCTCCGCCGGAGAGCGTGGCCGCCGAGCGGTCGAGCGAGATATAGCCCAAGCCAACCCCGTTCAGGAACTGCAAGCGCTCAACGACTTCATGCATGACGCGTCCGGCAATGGCGGCCTCTCGTCCCGCCAACGTGATCCCCTGCGCAGTTTCGAGTGCGCGTGAAACGGGCATGGCAGTGAATTCGGCTATCGACATGCCGTTTACTTTTACAGCCAGGCTCTCAGGACGCAAACGCTTGCCGTGGCACGCCGGGCATTCCGTCGCCGACATGTGATCCATCAGCCAGTCGCGGTATCCCTCAGACGTGGACTCTTCCAGATTCTGCTTGAGATATCCGAAGATGCCATGGAATCCGGTCCGGCCGCCGCGCCCCTGCTCCCCGTTAAGCAGGAAATCCTGTGTCTTCTCCGGAAGTTTTTCGAACGGAGTCTGCAGATTGATGCCGCACGAGGCCGCGACAATCTGCAATTGGTGAATCAAATTCTGAGATGCCGAGCCCGGCCCCAGCCCGCCATCCAGCAAAGGTTTCGACCAGTCCGTGATGACCTTCGCCGGATCGAAGTCATACTTGCTGCCCAGCCCATGGCACTCCGGACACGCTCCATACATGCTGTTGAACGAAAATGAGCGCGGCTCCAGCTGGGGCACGCTGATGCCGCAATCGGGGCAGGCCAACTTCTCCGAGTACAGCTGCTCGTCACCTCCGACCACCGCCACCAGCACCAGGCCTCCGGCCAACTTCATCGCCAGACCGACCGACATTTCCAGACGATGCTCAATTCCGGGCTTCACCAGTAAACGATCGATCACGACTTCAATGGTGTGATTCTTGCGTTTGTCGAGATTGATTTCATCCTCAAGATTGAGCAACTCGCCATCAATGCGGGCGCGCGTGTATCCGTGCTT
>QHVR01000258.1 GCA_003223595.1 Acidobacteriota bacterium | reverse complement strand
CCACCATCGCAAGCAGACGCGCTTACCCGCAAAAGGCCCTACGAGATCAATCAACGAAAGCGAGGATTCATCCGTGGCGAAAAATCAGCGCTATTTGACCGAATGCAAATTGGACCAGTGGGACTAGCGCTAGACTCTGCACTCCTCTCCTGGAGCCGGAGTACAGCCTCAGCTTGGGATGTGCTGAGATGGGCGCATGAGGCCCGTTTGCGCATGCCCAGCGAAGCGACTCACACATGACACGACGAATTCACGCGGTTGGGCGAAGCCAGCGCGGTCAAGGCATTTCAGAATATGTGGTGATGCTTGCGCTGATTGTCATGCTTGTCGCGGGAACCGTCCACCTCGTGGCTGCAAATGCGAAGAATGCTCTTTCCAAGGCGGCAAGTGCTCTACAGCACCGTTCGGACAGCGACTAGGCAGCACAGTAGTTGATCGTCCGCCAGTTAACGTGCCGAGATCTCGCCACGCTTTATAAACGCCTCCAGCCAGCCCAGCACTCGCTTCCACCCTTCACCGTGGCCTGTGGCATTCGCGACATTGCCGGCGAATCCTTCCTGTCTAACCCGCACCAGCGTTCCGGTGCCGGATTTTTTCGGACCGCTCGGATGTAAGGAGTTCACCGTTTGCGGCGCGAGTTCCCAGCGCACAACCGTGGTGAGCGGTCCGCTGTAGCTACCCTTCCACTGTGTGCGCGAGCAGTCGTGGCGGCACGACTTCAAGATATTCGCCCTCGACGTAGAACTCCTTGCCATCGGCGCCGATGCCGTCACTGCGCCACTTGCCTCCGGGCCGCACGTCCATGGCGGATTTTACGACGTGATACAGGCCCGATTGCCCCCACCATTTGGGGAGCTGGGCCGGGTCACTGATCGCCTGAAAGACGCGGGTCGGCGGCGCCGCAATGAAAATTTCTGCGATGACAGCGTTTTGGTCCGGGGTGATTGTGGCGGTCGCCATAGAACTTTCCTCCAACTGGATATGCTTCCTTTCTCGTGCTACTGCTCGATAAATTTCTTCAGCATTTCCACGACACCCGGCCATCCGCCGCTGTAATCCTTGCGAGCAATCGGCAGATTAGAGAGGCCGCTGTGAGTCACTTTCACGTGGGTACCTTGTTCCTGAGCCGTGAGTTCCCACCGCACCAGGGTGCGGCGCGTACTATCGTCGTGCCAATTCGCGTACCAGGTATAAGCGAGAACGCGCGGCGGATCGAATTCCGTAATGTGTCCATGACACTCAAATTCAGAAACGCCGTTCACGATGATCGATCCCTTCTCGGTCGAGTAGCGATAGGCCCCATCCAATCGCGGATCCATTTCCCACATCTTCACCGGACAATCCGGACTGCTGAACCACTGCTTCAGTTCGCCTGGGTCGGTCAGAGCCTTGAAAACGCGCTCTGGAGGAGCCGCGATATGCATCTCGCTGACGATTTCGTCATGCTCGGGAGTAACGCCTTTCGTGGACATCAGAAGTTCCCCGGATGAAATGATTTGCTCATTGCAATGTGCCTTTCAGGATTTTTTTCTTTGTTTCCGCGCGGCTTCTCTCTCTCGCGCGTGCTCCGCTTCTACGAAAGCTTTCAGATTATTGAGGCTCGATGCCCAGAACACGCGGTATTGCTCGATCCAGGAATCGACCGCACGCAAGGGCTCCGGATTCAGTTGGTAAACGCGATGCCGCCCTTCGCGATGTTCCCGAACCAGGTGGGCCCGTCGCAGCAGTCGCAGATGCTTAGAGATTGCCGGCCGCGAAACCGGAAAGGCGCTGGCAATCTGTCCCGCCGGTTGACTGCCCCGGCGAAGCAGGTCCAGCACCGCTCGACGGGTGGGGTCGGCCAAGGCCTGGAATGTAATTTCCCGGCCTGGTGTCGCCGCCGAATGTGTAACCGATCGCTCACGCATAATGCGTAACTATACGGTTACATTAAATCGGGTGTCAAGCAGAAAGTTTTTGACATTTTTGCAGCTTCGACTTTGAAAACTGACAGCCCGCGTCTTATGGCCGAACTTGCTTCTTGCCGTTCTGGATGAGATTCAAGAAAAGCTGGTGAATGCGTGGGTCATCGGAAAGTTCAGGATGGAATGTCGCGGCCAGGGCGCTTCCCTGCCGCACTACAACGGGGTCATTGCCTTCGGTTGCTAGCACTTCAACCTCTTCGCCCAGATGCGAAATCTTCGGGGCTCGGATGAAAACCATCTCCAGGGGAGACACATTGAGGCGGCCATCCAGATCACGCACCAACTTTCCTTCCCGGATTGAACTGTCGATCTGTCGTCCGTAAGCATTGCGGCGAACCCGGATGTTGAGCGCGCCCAGACCGGCTTGTGGAGGATTCTCGACCTCGCTGGCGAGCAGAATTGCCCCCGCGCAGGTGCCGAAAGTCGGTTTCAGGCGAACGAATTGCTTGAGCTTCTCGAAACCGGCGGGACCGAGAAGTTTGAGAAAGGTGCCGGACTCGCCACCGGGAATGACAAGTCCATCGATCTCATCCAGTTGCTCTGGCTTTTTGACCAACACTACCTGAGCGCCGAGCTCTTCGAGCCGACGGCGGTGCGCATCAAAGTCGCCTTGCAGGGCAAGGACACCAATTTTGGGAGTAGTCGACATTGTGTCGGGGCAACACGTTCGTTCCAAATGATTTTACGCGAGCAAAAAAGCTCGGAGCGCGTTCAGCTTTTCCGAGGCGGCGTGCAGTCTCAGAATCTGAGAAACGGGCCGAACGTGATGCGCAAGTTATTGTGCGCGCCCTGATTGAAGTAAATCTCGTCTCCGGCTTCGAGCCGGAGGCCCACCGGACCGAGCGTAGCCTCGATTCCGGCACCCGGATAAAGGGCAGCGTTCAGGCTCGATGTACGCAGGTTGAGGAGCGGGCTAACGATATCAACATAAGGCAGCAGGCTGGAACTGAGCCGGAAATCCATGAACCCAGCTTTAAGCGTGGCAAAAGGATGGAGATGACCTCCGCCTCTCACGAGCGTTGGGCCAAAGAGTCCGTGAGTTACGCCGATAGATGTGTGCTCAACGGCGACGATGTCGCCAGTAATGACGTTGGTGTAGGCTTCGTTGAAGTTGAGTCCGTAGTCGTAGGCCAGTTCGCCCTCGAACATGACATTCCGATGCACACGAAAACCCAGGCGGACTCCCAGCCCGAGGTTATCGGTGCTGGTTTCGGAGATGTTGAGCGAGTCCAGAAAAATCCCGGCTTCAACGCGCTTTTGGGCAAATGTGAATGTCGCAAAGAGAAAGCAGGTGGACAGAATCAGGGCGAGCTTGCGCATGGTAGTGCGGGTACGATGAAGCCTGCGGCAGTTAGGTTGCTGCCAGGCCAGCGTTTCACGAGGGGCTTGCTGGGTCGCGCTTCTACTGCGGCTGCGGCGGAGGTGGCGGCGGAGTCGAAGTGTCTTCCTGAATTCCCCTGAGAGACGGATCTTCCAAGGGATTGTCCGTCTTCACCAACTGAGTCTTGACTTCGACTTTTTGTTTGGGGAGCGGATTAATGTCCGTTTCGAAGGTTTTGTATCCCGGCAGCGTAATCTTGATGCGGTGAGTCCCGGGAGCGATCTCGAGCGAGCGGCCCATGCCCTGGAACTCGCCCACGTGTCCCACAAAGCGTCCATCGAGGAACACGGCCGCGCGCGAGGGAGCAACATTGATTTTCACGATCGCCCAGGCCGCGGGTAATGCGCCGCTCGGCCCTTTCTCCATAGCCACTGGAATCACCAGCTTCTGTCCGGGGCGAATGGTGATGCGCTGCGTGAAGTTCTGATATCCGTTTTGCCGCACGGAAATTTCGTGCTCGCCGGGCAGTAGAAGGAGTTTCTTGTCGCCTTTGAGTTCCTTCAAATAGCCGACGTATTGGCCATCGACCCAGACGCCGGAAGTCTTTTCGACCTTGGACTTACCTTGCAGTTCCAACTCTCCCATGACCTTGTTGTCAGCCCGGAGCATGGTGGCAAGCAGGAAGGCGCATGTCGCAGTCAGCCAGAACAACTGCAGGAACATTCGGCGGTTCTTCAGAAAGTGTTCTCTCAATGTCGAGGACATAACTACACCACTGCTTGTTTCATGGGATGTCAAAAGTCTATACCAAGGATGGCAGAGGAAATAAATTAGAGGGCTTAAAGCGAATGGGTGCTCGACGCTTCCACGAGAGGGTGGGCACTGGGGGCCAGCCGGATCACTTCCGGATTGACGGGCACCTCTCGTCCCATATCTGCCAAAGAAGGAATGGCTCCGTTTCCGGAGCCATTCAATAACCGTGGTGCACTCTGTCCAATTCCTATGGTAGCGAGGCATGGACGAAAGTCAATTTACCAGCCTCGCGTCTGGAGCATATGTGCCTCGTCCAAGGCGCTCACCGCGAGACCCTTCATCGCACCCTGCAGATCCTCGCTGACCTCAAGTAGTACTTTAGGATCTTGATAGTGCGTGGCGGCGAGCACAATCGCGCGGGCGCGCTTGGCTGCCTCCTCCGGTTCAGCAAAGTTCGTCGAGTCCTTCATGAAGATTCCAGAGCCTACGAATACCGCTTCGGCTCCGAGTTGCATGACCAGGCTCGCGTCCGCCGGAGTGGCGATTCCCCCGGCTGAAAAATTCGGAACCGGCAGCTTCCCTGTCTTAGCAACCATCTTTACGAGTTCGTAGGGAGCTTGGTGTTCTTTCGCTTTGGCGTAAAGTTCTTCTTCACCGAGCACCGTCAGAATTTTCATCTCTTGAACAATTTGCCGAATGTGTTTGACGGCGTGGACCACGTCTCCAGTGCCGGCCTCGCCCTTGGTGCGGATCATGGCAGCGCCTTCGGCGATGCGGCGAAGGGCTTCTCCCAGATTGCGCGCGCCACAGACGAACGGAGTCTTGAAAGCGTGCTTGTCGACGTGATGGGCTTCGTCGGCGGGAGTGAGCACTTCGGATTCGTCAATGTAATCGACGCCGAGTTCCTGCAGGATCTGCGCCTCGGCGAAGTGGCCGATGCGGCATTTGGCCATGACAGGAATGGAAACGGCTGCCATAATCTCACGAATCTTTTTGGGCGAGGCCATACGGGCCACGCCGCCTTCGGCGCGGATCTGCGCCGGTACGCGCTCCAGCGCCATTACGGAGACTGCTCCTGCTTTTTCGGCAATTACGGCCTGCTCGGCGTTGGTGACGTCCATGATGACGCCGCCCTTGAGCATTTCGGCGAGGCCGGTCTTCAGGCGGAGGGAACTTGAGTTGGAACCGTTGTTTTGGGACATGGGAGATCTCTTTTCGGAATCGTCAAGAATGAAGCTGTCAGCTCTGGGCTTTCAGCTCTCAGCTAACCCTTATTTTGATGAATCGGCGAGGGGTTTGGCCGCTGAACCATTCTAACTCCTGCGAAGGGAATACGGAACCCCGCAGGTGTGCAGCGGCGCGGCTTTGGAACTGACCCATCCTCCAGCCACGATCAGGGCCCTACTTGAGCAGTCGCTTAGGTGCGTTGAAGCACCATGCGGCTCGGATTGCTTGCTCCAACGCATCTTTATCGGCGGCCTTCAGGTACACGCTCGTTGCGCCGCGCCGTCCCCACGTGCCTCTCACTGGAATGAATCCTTCGGGATAGTTCTTGGAGAAGTTGTGCTGATCTTCGGGCGAGAGTTTCACCATCCCGCGAGTCTTATCCGGATAGCCCAGGGTCGCGAAGATCTTTCCAGCGACTCGGAAATCGGGATGATTCATGTGCTGGCGCTCTTCGGTTTCCGGCAGTGAGAGCGCGAATTTGCGGAAGGCAGCGGGTGTCATATAGCAGATCCTCTCGTCGGCTATCTCTCCACGAAGTTTCCGAACATCTTCTCCGGATCGATAGCGATGAAAATCCCTTTGCCGCGGGCCAGGACCTCGCCTTCTTTGTTCATAATCTCCGCCATGTTGACGTGCTGGCGACCGTGGACGGCGACTTCCCTGCTCTCCACTCTCAGCGACTGGTGCAGCGGCACTGGCTTCAGGTATTCCACCGTCATCTCTTTCGTCAGCGCGACTACGTGACGCAACTTGTTCACTTTGCCCATGGCATCGTCGAGGATACTGGCGATGATCCCGCCGTGGCAGTGTCCCGGCGGGCCCGTATAGCGATCCCCCAGGTTGAACTCGCAGACGAACGTGCTGCGCTCTTCATCGAGCGTGAAGGTAAGCCGCATTCCCTCGGG
>QHVR01000778.1 GCA_003223595.1 Acidobacteriota bacterium | reverse complement strand
ATTCTGGGGAGAATTGATGATGATGAGCCGGGTTCGGTCGTTGATCAGAGAGGCTAGTTGGTTTACGTCCAGCGAGAAATCACGTTCCTCGCGCAGTTGGATGGGTACCGCTCGCCCACCCACGTAATTGATCATGGACTCGTAAATGGGGAAGCCAGGATTGGGATAGATGACTTCGTCGCCCTCATCAATCAGGGACAGAATCGTGAAAAAGATGATCGGCTTGCCACCCGGAACGACCACGACTTGATCACTGGTCACCTTTACACCGCGAGTGCGGCTGACGTACTCGGCGATAGCCTGCCGCAATTCGGGCTGACCGGCGGAAGGACCATAGTGTGTCCATCCCTTGCGCAGGGCCGCGACTCCCGCCTCCACCACGTTGGACGGGGTATCGAAGTCAGGTTCACCGATTTCCAGATGGATAATGCTGCGTCCCTGGCGTTCCAGCGCTCGGGCTTTGTTCAAAACCTCAAAGGCGGTCTCGGTGCCGAGTCGGGACATGCGGCGGGCAAGTTGCAGTTCGTGGGCGGTGGCTCTCTCCATGGCAGGAAAACTCCTGAGAAGGGCAAACGGTGCATTATACCTCCGTCCCATCGGGTTGCCAGTGACGGGAAGTTGGCAGGCGGCGTTGAAGCCAGGACGCATTTCATGCTGTGGCTGCGGGGTGGCAAGACACACGCAGAATGGATTTACGGGAAGCGTTGAGATCCCCGTCTAAGTTGCATTCGACTGGACAGCCTGAGAGGCTGTCGCTACGTGGTTATTCTGAGACGCTGTGCTCTTCGTTTTGGGCGCGGAGGACACGATCGATGGAATAGGGAGCGCGGCGGCTCGGCTCGTGATAGTGGCGCACCTGCATCTCGCCGAGAAGGCCGATTGCCAGCAGATTGAGTCCGCCGAGCAGGAGACCCATGGCGGCCATCATCAGCGGACCGTGGGTCGACATGATGGGCACGTTGCGGACGAACTTTTCGAGGCCCAACCAGAACACAACGCCGCTGCCGCTCGTGATGCTGAGCATTCCAATGGTTCCAAAGAAGTGCAGGGGGCGAGAGAGATACTTCAGCAGAAAACGGATGGTCAGCAGGTCAAAGAAGACGCGGAACGTTCGCGTGATGCCGTAGTGCGACACGCCGCGTTCGCGGTTCACATTGCGAATGGGAACTTCGCAGATCGTTGCGCCGTGCCAAGAAGCCAAAGCTGGAATAAAGCGGTGCAACTCGCCGTAGAGCGGAACCTGTTCGAGAATATCGCGGCGATATGCCTTGAAGGTCGTGCCAAAGTCGTGGATATCGACGCCGCTGATCTTGGCCATCATCCAGTTGGCAATACGCGAAGGAATGCGGCGCAGCCAGAAATTGTCGACCCAATGTCGTAGCCGGCAGCAATCTTCTCCAGGAAGATTGGGATATCGTTGGGATCGTGCTGTAGATCGCCGTCCATGGCGATGATGTACTCGCCGCGTGCATGGTCGAAACCAGCAGCCAAGCCCGCAGTCTGCCCGAAATTGCGGCGCAGCTTTACCACTGTGACCCGGCTGTCGACAGCCGCGATCTCGCGCAGCATGGCGAAGGTCTGGTCGCTGGAGCCGTCATCTACTAAAACGATTTCGAAGCTCTCGCCGTGCGCCTCCATCACTGCCTTTAGGCGGTCGTAGAGGTCGGTTACGTTCTCTTGCTCGTTATGGAGAGGGACCACTATGGAGTACTTGGGCACGGTCCTTTGATTATAAACGAAGGCACTCGCGTTTTAGACGGCAGGTTCGAGTGTGTTTCCCCTTGGTAACATCAGTGGCAAATTCCATTCACCTTAGCAAACACAAGTGAGCAGAGTGCGTTAGCCATGTCTCGCAAAATCGCCGAGACATGGAGCACCCATCATCCGGTGTCCCCGTGGTTTAAGGGTCTACAGCTTTGAGCGCAGCATGCTGATTACGTCGTCGGAGGTAATTACGCCGGTCAACTTGTTCTGGTGATTGACCACGGGGAGGGTTTGCAGGTTGTACTTGTCGAAAAGCTCAGCGACTTCATTCTCTTCTACCCCCTCGTGAGCAAGCACCAGGGGCTCTTGCGTGAGGGAACGCATGGGAGTGTCCGGCGGAGCAAGCACGATGCGCGCGAGCGGAACCGCGCCGACCAGGGTTCCATTGGAGTCGACCAGATAAATGGTACTGACCACTTCCACGCCGCCTTCGAACTCCCGTAATGAATCAATCGCATTCTGCACGGTGGCGTGGACCGGCAGCCCAAGGAAATCGGTGGTCATGCGCCCGGCCGCGGTCTCTTCCCTATGTTCCAGCAGTTCCACGACGTCCTGCTGCGCCTCGGGCTCCATCTGCACCAGAATCTGCTCGGTACGATCTTCGGGAAGGTCGGCCAGCAGGTCGGCGGCAGCGTCGGGATCCATCTCCTCCACGATGTCGGCGGCCTTGCCGGAATCCAATGACTCCACGATTGCCTTCTGAACCCTGGGTTCGACTTCCTCGAGGGCCTCGGCAGCGGTTTCCTCATCCAGGGTCTGGAATACTGCCTGGCGTTCGTCGGGGGCTAACTCTTCGACGATATCGGCGATGTCGGCGGGGTGCAGTTTGGCCAAACCTTCGTGGGAGATTTTCAGCTTCACCCGCCGGGCAGGATCGGTCTCGATCAGGTCCACGAAATCCCAAGGGATGCTGCGAGGCGGAATCTTTCCCAGCAGAACCTGTAGCGCCGCCTTGGGAGCCACTCCGCGAAGAAGCCGGCGTATAGCTCCACGCGCTCCCACGTCGACCGAATGAACCCGAAGCGAAGGCCGGGAGCTCTTGTCTTTTTGCGTGTCGAACTCAAGATCGACGTCATTGACCCGGACAACTTTGCGGCCATTGACGTCGATGACCTGCTGATCGAGCAGGTCGCGCTCCAACAGAAACAGGCCCTCTGTGCCATTGATCGCGGCCCATTCTGCGGCGGCGGTTTTGGCGCGGATGCCGCCATTAATTGCGGCTATGGCAGAAAAAGGCAGGACGCGGTTGCCCGATCGCGTTTTCACGATCAGCGATGCCACTCTTGATCGATCCTCCTGCGGAGCAATCGTCACCTCGCGCACCCGTCCTGCCGCGCCCGACGGGTCATACACGGTGGCGCCCAACAGTTCGGTAAGGGCAAGAGTTGTCATCCCGCTAGAGAATAAACAAGTCCTGGGTTAGGCGAAATG
>QHVR01000257.1 GCA_003223595.1 Acidobacteriota bacterium | reverse complement strand
GCACGAAGACGTCGTCCAGCGTGGTGTTCTGCACCGAGAGCGATTTCACCGCGATTCCGTTCTGTACTGCCATTTCCACCATCTGCGTCGTTGTCCGGGAGCCGTTTCCGGTCAGTACTCGGTACATGCCCGCGCCTTCGTGCTGCACCGAAGTGACTTCGTCTAAGCTATGCAGCTTCTGTTCCCAGTCCACCGGAGGAATTTCGAATTGCACCTCGATGACGTTGGATCCCGGCACGCTCGCCTTGAGGTTCATCGGTGCATCCAACGCCACCAACTTTCCGTGATCCACAATCGCGATCCGGTCACATAGTCGGTCCGCCTCGTCCATGTAGTGCGTCGTGATCAGAATTGTCAGCCTCCTGTTCTCTTTGATGTTGCCCAACATTTCCCACACAGCGACACGAGAAACGGGATCCAGGCCCGTGGTGGGCTCATCCAGAAAGAAAATCCTGGGATGATGGACGAGCCCGCGGGCGATCTCCAGGCGGCGCCGCATTCCTCCCGACAGCGTTTTGGTCGCCGCATTGCGCCATTTCGTCAGATCGACTAGTTCCAACAACTCGCCAATCGACTTCTGCCGCTCTTTGGCGGGGACATCGTAGAGCTTGGCGTAAATGTTCATGTTCTCTTCAACGGTCAGATCGAGGTCGCTCGTCAGTGCCTGAGGAATCACGCCAATCATCCTGCGGGCGGCGTTGGGCTCTTTACTTACGTCGTGTCCTGCGATGCGCGCTTTGCCGGAAGTGATCGGGATGAGCGTCGTCATCATACGAATTAAGGTGGACTTGCCCGCGCCGTTCGGGCCCAGCAGGCCAAAGATTTCTCCTTCCGTTACGCTGAACGAAACGTCGTCCACCGCGGTGAAGTCTCCGTACTTCTTCACAATGTGGTCAACCTCGATGGCGGCGGGGGCGGTGGGATCATAGAGAGGCTTTTCGAGGCCACCATTATGCGAACCGCCGTTGGCGCGCGGTCTTTCCGGGGTCGGATTGGGGGCACTCGTCATTGGCGCTCCGCGGCTTTCGCGTTCTCGGTGGCGGGTCCCTTCAGTTGATCCGGTGAGACCAGCACTTCCGCAGTCATGCCGGGGACGTAGGCGCCCTTCGGATTATCCAGCCGGACTTTGAGCACGATGGTCTTGATATCGCGCTTCATGCGACTCACATCGCGCTGCGTGGCGAAGTCGCCTTCGACGCCCTTGAAAAACACTTTTCCGCTCACCTCGGTGCCGCCGGGCATGCGGACGCGCAACACGTCGCCGTAGCCAATGTGATCGGCGTAATTTTCCGGGATTGCTGCTCGCGCCCAGGTGTCGCTCAAATCGACAATGGTTACGATCGGCGCTCCAATGTTCACGATTTCTCCCTGGCGCGCGGCCCGCACCGAAACCGTGCCGCTCACGGGCGCGTAAACATTGGTGTATCCCAGGCGCACGGCGGCTTGATTCTTTTGCGCCATCGCATTCTTGAGGTCTGCTTCCGTGGCCGCGACCGTACTCTTCGCGGCATTCGCCTGATTGGTTCGGGCGACTGCTGCTTTCAAATCCGCCTCGGCGGCCGAGACCATGTCCTGCTGTGCCTGCGCGGTGGCCTGCGCGGCTTGCAGATTTGTTTCCGCCTGCACGCGTTCCTGGTCTGAAGCGACTCCCACCTTGGCCAATTCAACCATGCGCCGGGTGTCGCTTTGTGTCCGGGCCAGTGTGGCTTGAGCTTGCACCAGTTGGGCTTTGGCGGAGGAGAGCTTGGCTTGTGCATTGGCTACGTCGCTCGAGGTGGATCCCGAAGTCGAGGCCTCGGTATGCTTCATCTCGGCGACTTTGTGTTGCAGGCTGGTAATGGTTGCGCTCGCGGCCGCTTCCTGCGCCTGCAACTCAGAAGGATCGAGCACAGCTATCAGATCCCCGGCCTTTACGGGCGTGCCTTCATCGACCAGCAGTTTCTGAATGCGGCCTTCCACCTGGGCGCTAACGATGACCTGATTCGCGTCTACGGTACCAATCAGCACGAGATCGTTGGTGTGATTGGTAGAGAAGTAGTAGTAGCCGGCGGCGATGACGAGAATGATACCGAGCAGGATGAAAAAACGGTTGCGCGCGCTCATGAGCGTGCTCCTTGCACAATGTTGTTTTTCGAACGGAACAGCGCGGCCGAAATGAAATCGAGCACCGCCGCCCGGCGCTCGGCGATTCGCTCCGGCGTCAGCGGATTGAAGCCCACAATCTTTTGCATCATGGGGGCGCTGCTGAAATAAAAGACGATCATGGCCACCATGGAGGGAACGAAATGTACTGGGTTGACGTTGCGAAATTCGCCTTTGGCAATGCCTTCGCGCATGACCTCACTGACGCGAAGGAAGATTGGCTGAATGTAGCTTTTGATTACCTTGTCGATGTGCAGTGAATGTCCTTCACGCGCACGCATCATCTCGCGCTGCATCAGCCGTGGATAAAGCTGGTTGGAGGCGATGAAATCGAAATAGGCGCCGGCATAGGCCATTATTTTTTCGCGCGGCGGAAGTTGACTGTCGAGCACTTCAAAAACGGCACTCTTTAAGCCGGAGAAGGCGTCATCGAGGACGGCGCCGTAGAGGGTTTCCTTATCTTTGAAGTAGTAATAGAGCAGGGCCTTGTTGACGCGGGCCTCGCGGGCGATCGCATCGGTGCGGGCGCCGGCTACTCCGTGGGCGGCGAACTCGTGAGCCGCGGCCTGCAGGATCGCGGCTCGGCTCTCCTCGGGCTTTCCGCGGGAGCCCATGCGGTGTAGCGAGCGCCGGGTTCGTAAGAGACGAGCCATGGTTAATTAACCAGTTAGTTAGATTATAGACCGGCGCCTTGGCTCCTGCAATCCTCCGTGATCCGGTGTTCCCGCTTGCTAAGACAGTCACCACAGGGGGACACAGGGGATCACAGAGTGGACGCTGCGGGCTAATGTGGGCGCGTTCGGCTCGCATATGCTTTAATTGCCGGTTCCGAATTCCTTGGTTGGGAGGAGTCTTTGAAACCAGTAACTCTCGCCGTTCTCACCTCATTTCTTGGTTGTCTTCTGACGTTTGCTCAAACTGCTCCGAAACTGGATAGGGCGGTGGCGGTGACCATTGACGATCTACCCGCCGGCATGGCGGATCGTTTACCTGCGTCAAACATCACTGCGATGACGGCGAAATTGCTGGGCACCTTGCGTGAGCAGAAGGTTCCTGTGGTCGGCTTCGCGAATGAAAAAAAACTGTACAAGACGGGCGAAGTCGATGAGCGGATCAAAGCACTTCAGATGTGGCTCGATTCGGGCTTCGAGCTGGGCAATCACACGTACAGCCACATGTCGCTGAATCAGAATGAACTGAAGGATTGGGAAGATGACGTGGTGCAGGGCGAGAGTGTTTTGCGGATACTGCTGTCGCCCAAAAAAATGAAGCTGCGCTACTTCCGGCATCCGTATCTGGATACGGGACGCGATCTCGCGACCCGCCGCAAAGCAGAAGAATTTCTCAGCCAGCGCGGTTACCGCATCGCTCCGGTGACTCTCGACGGCTGGGACTGGGCATTCGCCGGGCTCTATGAAGATGCAAAACAGCGGAACGACGCTGATTTGGAGCAGAAGATCGTGAAGGATTATCTGAGCTATCACGACGCTCAATTCGCATATTTCGAGCAGTTGTCGCAGAAGGTTGTAGGTTATGAGCCCAAGCAGGTTCTGCTGCTCCATGCCAGTAATCTGGAAGCTGATCATATTGGCGAACTGATCGAACTTCTGAGGAAACGCGGTTATCGATTCATCACGCTGGAGGAGGCGCTCGGCGACCCGGCCTACAGCTTGCCCGATACTTATGCTGGAGAAGAAGGCATGGGATGGCTTGAGCAGTGGGCGATTACGCAGGGGAAGATTCCGCAGGGTGCTCCTGTGTTTCCGCAGTGGGTCCTGGAGCGCTCGAAACAGTTGCACCTCTCGACCGGGCAAGTGAGCGCGGAAAATCCTAATTAGGCAAAGCTGTCTTCACCACGTCGATTTCCTGGCGGGCAGCGGCGGCGCGCGGGCCGGATGGTTCTTCTTTGAGAAACGTTTCCAATTCCGCGATCGCATCTGCCCCGCGCTTCTCTTGCTCGAAGGCGCGCGCTGCCACTCGATGAGCAAAGGCGTGCGGTTGCTCCAAGGCATGTGCTTTGCGGCTGTTTGCAATCGCCGCATCGAAGCTCTTGTCCATGAATTCCGAATAGGACAGCAGGACGAGCGCATTCACGTCGGCGGGATTGAGTTCGGCCGCTTTCGCCAGAAACGGTTCGGCCGCGGGATAGTTGTTCGCCTTCATCTCCATTCTGCCGAGGTTGACGTAGCCTAGGGCAAAGCTGGGATTGACGCTGATTGCCTTCTGCAAGGCTTCATTCTCGTGAGCGCGGTCGCCGAGTTGTCCGTAGATCACTGCCAGGTTGTTATACGCGACTGCGTACTGCGGATAGAGATGGATGGCCCTGTTGAGCTTCTTGATGGCTTCCTGCAATTCCTGGCGGCGGATCAGTTCCGCAGCCTTGTCGAATTCCTTACGCGCGCGATTGGGAACGGCGAGGTCCGAGGCCGAGACGAAGGCGTTTGCAGGTAGGCCGCCGTACTGAGGCGTGTCGGTCCGTTTCAGCCGGATGTCGAAATCCGCTGAACCGCTGGCGGAGACGTGAATATTGCTGTTGACATCGGCTGGCGTCAGGTCGGTTCCCGAAACCTGGACGAAGTAATCGCCTTCGGGAACATTGACGAACTCAAAATCGCAATCGTTGCTCTCGGTGCCCTCAAGGAAAGGACCGTGATGAGAGGAGAGGGTGACGCGAGGCGTCGGGCCGCATGTTCCTGTGGCGGGTTCCAAGTGTACGCGCACGCGCTGGATCATGCCACCTGCATCGCGCTGGAATATGTTTCCGGCATAGTTTTGCGCCACAGCTGAAGGGATGACGAGGAGAAGAACGACAAGCGCGCGGCTCTGCATAACAACCTCCGACGGCGCTGTCAGGAGCCCATTCGGTGTTTCGTCACCAAAGCTAGGTAAGGCTCGTATGACAACTTGCGGGTGAGACGCGGAGGGGAAAATTCGGGTAGCGGCGGAATTCTTCGCGCGGATATATTTTTGCGAAATTTATTCAAAGACGAAACATCACGCGACTACATTCGTTTGTGACGGCGAACTGTGGTGCTGTTTTGATGGTCGGTGGAGTTGGATGAATGGCGCTGATGCAAAAAAATAAGGCCGCTCACAGCGGCCTTAGACAGATGTTTTGTAGTTGTAGATGGAGATTCACCCCAGGGCTAAACGCTGCCGCCTGCGATGGACGGGACTAGCAGAACCTCATCGCCTTCCTGGAAAGCGTAGGTTGGGCCGCCTAGAAAGCGGATGTCTTCTTCGTTCACGTAGACGTTGAGGAAGCGGCGAATCTGGCCTTGATCATCGCGCAGGTGCGGCTTCAGTTGGGGGAACTTCTCGTCGAGCACGGAGAAGAGTTCGTTCAAGTTGGAAGCAGCGCAGTTGACGGAACCGACGCCGTCGGTGTGACGGCGCAATGCGGTGGGGATCTGAACTGTGATGGCCATCGTTTATGCTCCAATGCTCTCGACTTGTTCGGCTGCTGCAATCACGCCACGCACTTCTTCGACGTCCAACGTTTGCTGCAGGTAGGCTTCAAACTCTGTCAGTTTCGGCGCGATCGGACGCTCG
>QHVR01000756.1 GCA_003223595.1 Acidobacteriota bacterium | reverse complement strand
GGGTATTTTGTGGCATAAGACGGCTAAAGCGGCACCGTGGTTCCATTGCGGCCCGGCTGAATTATGACTATTCTGACCATAAGTTAAATCCATGAGCTAAATTGTTGACGGGAGTTTCCCCATGAGCACTCAGACTTGGACAGTAGCCGAAGCGAAAGCGAAACTGAGCGAATTGCTGGAAAAAGCGAAGTTGGAAGGACCTCAAAAAATCACGAAACATGGTCGCACCACAGCAGTCGTGGTTGCCGCAGAGGAGTGGGAACGCAAGGCTGAGCGCAAGGGCAACTTGGCGGAATTCTTGGCGGCGTCCCCGCTACGGACAATGGGAGTAAAGCCAAGAAAAGTTGCCATACGTCTGCGCAGCACCGAACTATGAAGTACCTGCTGGATACTAATGTCATATCCGAACCCATGAAGGCCCGCCCAAACCCTGGGGTTATGAACTGGATATCGGCGCAGAACGAAGCGAAGTGTGTATCAGCGTTGTGACGATTACTGAACTGCCCTACGGCATGGAACGGCTCGCAACCGGCAAACGACGCGACCTGCTGGAGGCGTGGTTGCGAACGGATCTGAGCGGCAGGTTCGCAGGCCGTATTCTTCCAATAGATATCGAAGTCGCAGACGCCTGCGGGCGCCTGGTTGCGCGAAGCGAGGCATTAGGTCACCCGATTGAAGCTCGGGACGCCTTTATAGCCGCCAGTGCGGAGGTCCACAATTTGACCCTCGTCACCCGCAATGCTTCTGATTTTCAACCCACCGTAAAATCCCTTCTTAGTCCGTGGACCTAGGTCCAGGACCGCCGCGCCATGCCGACCATCCACGACCTAGGACGCCTTCTCGTCCCGATTTTCGACAAGCTCTTCCTTCACCCGTTCCAGCGTCTTTTCCGGAAGCACGCCCTCCTGCAGGACCTCCTCTTCCGAGTCGTACGGCCGATGCCGAATGATCCGCTTTGCGGTCGCGCGGTGTTCAGCACTTCGGCCACTTCTTCGCTCTCCATCTCCACCTCGGCCCGGGTCTGCTCCAGATTCCTCTGGTTTGGGTCCTGAAAATAGTCGCGCAGTTTTTGCCGCCACTCCAGGCGCGTTTTGCTGCCCTCCTGAGGGGCGAGCAGCAGTCCCACCGCCGTACCGATCCCCAATCCGAACACGAACGATTTCATGGCATCCTCCCGATGAATAACACACACGAGAAGCCATACTCGCCCGGTCACGAAGCAAAAGGGATACGGCTGAATCCCCGTTTGGCTGCGGTTAAGACTGCATGATTGAAGGGGTTCTCCCCACCTGAACTAGGACAAGCGACACGCATCAGCGGGACTTCCGTAACCATTTTTCTGGGCTCGGCACCGCTATCATGGACCGTCCGGAGCTTTTTTCAATGACTGGGATTTCTGGCCCCAATCCGCCGATGCCGCCGCCTCCGCGTATCCCGGTGGACCTTGATCTCCGCGTCTGGGGCATGGGTGCCGATGGTCATCCGTTTTCGCAGCATGCTCGCGCTCGCAACATCAGCCAGGGGGGAGCCCTGCTGTCCGATATTGAGCGCGACCTGAAGATTGGGGACACTATCGCCGTTCAGAATGGTGAGAAGAAGGCGCGCTGCAAAGTAGTCTGGCTAACCAATACCCGCTCAGCGCAAAAAATCAAAGTAGGCGTGCAATTGCTCAAAGAGCAGGAGTGCCCCTGGGCTACATTGCTTCCACAGGCACCGGGTCAAATGCCCGCAACTGGGAAAGCCCAAAGAAGGTGGGAGCGGCACAAAATCTCGCTAGGCATCACTCTGCGTAACGATCGATCGACCCTCCCGCTGCGCGTCAACGCCACTGACGTCAGTGCAAGGGGGTGCTACGTGGAGACGCTGTCACCTTTTCAGATTGGGACCGCTCTCACCGCGGAGTGGTTCTGTGGAGCACAGAAGCTGATCAGCCGTACGTTTGTTCGCAGTTGCGATCCGCAGGTCGGTATGGGCATCGAGTTTATGGGCCTGACCACGGAGCAGCAACAGCGGTTTCAGCAATATCTTCGCGCCATGAATCCCTTCGCCTGTTCCATCGAACACGCGAATCGCAACTAGCTCCCCGTCTCTGATCTGCGCCGCGCAAACCACAGGTAAACGGGAATACCCAGCAGGATCACGATCAGCCCCCCGACCGAATCCCGCAAATTGCTCACAAAGGTGTAACAGAGCAAGACGGCCGCGGTAGCAATGAATAACGCGGGCACGACCGGATACCCCGCTGTTCGATATGGCCGGTGCACGCTGGGTTCTCTTTTGCGGAACACAAAAATCGTACTCGCCGCCACCATGTAGAAAAGCCACTCCGCAAATATCGCCAATGAAAATAGCTCGCGGAACGCTCCGCCCACCAGCACCAGAGCAATTGCCAGGATTCCCTGAATCACAAGTGCCAGCGCGGGAGTGTGAAACCGTGGGTGCACTTCTCCCAGAGCCTTGAACAGATACCCATCGCGCGCGACCGCGAACGGCACGCGCCCTCCGCTCATAATGGTTCCATTCAGGCCTGCAAGCATCGAGATGATCATTCCAATCGAGACCAGTGAAATCCCGATGCGCCCCAACGCTGCTTCACTCGCGGTGGAAGCCGGAACTGCCGAGTTTGCGATGATGCTGGCGGGAAGCGCCCGCTGAATCCCGGCATTCATCCCTATGTACAGCACGGCCACGAGACCCACCCCGGCGATCAGGGCAATAGGAATGGTTCGCTCCGGCCTCTCAATCTCTTCGCTGACCATGTTCAGATCATTCCAGCCGTCGTAAGCCCAGAGCGCCGCCACCAGCGCGGCCATGAATCCCACCATGCCGCCTTTGGCTCCAGCAAAGCTGCTCCCGAAGTTGCTCCACGACCCGGACGATGCTGTGAATGCGATGCATCGCAACCTTCAACACCGTGAAGGCAAATTGAAAATTGCCGGCTTTCCGCACCCCGATGTAATTCAATCCGGTGATAAAAACAGTGGCGGCAATTGCGGCCAGATGCCCGTAATTGATGACCAGCACTCGTGCCGGCGTGACATGCCACGCCACAAGCGTCTGCGGCAGGAAGCTGAAAGCGGCAAAGGTTCCCAGCACACGCACCAGGCCCGCAGTCACGCTCGCAATGGAAGCGGGCTTCGCAATCAGAAACCATGTCCAGCCATAAAGAAATCCCCAGAGCGGGCCGTAAGCATCCCGCACGTACACGTACTCTCCCCCCGAATATGGACGAACCGCGCCCAACTCCGCATAGGTGAGCGCGCCAAAAAATGAGAGCAGGCCCCCCACAATCCACGCCAGGTAAACCAGCCCCGCCGAACCGACGGCCTGCATCATCTCCGCAGGTACAAGAAAAATGCCGCTC
>QHVR01000755.1 GCA_003223595.1 Acidobacteriota bacterium | reverse complement strand
TTTCATATCCATGATTCTGCCCAAATACACATGCGACCAGGCCAGAACCTTGGGGTCCCGGGTGGCTTGGATCGCCTTCTGGAAATTTTCCGCGGCACTCTCCCGATTCTTGTTCGCGACGGCGACTTGCGCCAAGATGAACAGCGCGCGTCCCTCATCGCCGATCTTGCGATCCAGTGCCTGTTGCGCGAGTTCCTGCGCTCCCTTGGCATCGCCCGCTGCCAGTCGCTTCTCCGCCGTGACCAGCATTCGCCGGTCTTCCATGCGGGAAAGCTGAACCAGTTCTGGTTCCGAGCTACGCACAAATTGAACTTCGCTGGCCGCCTTCTCCTGCTGCTTGACGTCGATGGCGCCGAGAATGTCGCCGTACGCAGTACGTAATCCCGCGGGGTCTTTTTCGAAACTCACGAGCGCGGTGTAGAAGTATTTGGTCAGGATGTATCCCTGCTTCATAGCGTCGTCGACGGCCTGCTGGCGCATGGGTTCGGCAGTTTGCTTGTTCCCCGTCATGCGAATCTCGATCGCCCGAACCAGGGATTCGGTGACCAGGAGCCCAATATCGGTCTTGAAGTTCTCATCCAGCGGCGCACGTTTGACTGATTGCAGCAGCGGATCGAGCCGTTTGACCGCGCTGAAATGTTTCTCCGCCATGGGATCGAGCAGGTAGTGAAGATACGTATGTCGAATCTGTGGAAGCTTCAGGGGGTCCGGCACGCTGGGATCGGGAGAAGGAAAAACTACGACGTAATAGTCGTTGCCATAATTCCGCGCGTTGGTTTCACTCGGGTCGCCGAGGAAGTCGAGGTAGACGGTGAACGTCTTGCCCAGATAGCCGCCGGATTGCAGCCGAAGGTAGATGTCGGTATCAAAGACCATCTTGGCCAGCGGTTCGTGATATCGATTCACCAGCGCGGCGTAGTTGGCGCGGTGACGTTCCCATATTTCATGCAGCTGCGCTTTTTCATAAAAGTGCTCCAGCAAAGCGCCAAATCCCACGATGGGCATGGCATCTGGAGGCAGTTCGTCCTCCTTAACGCGAGGCAAGAAGTGCGGCGGTCCCTGTAGATACAGCGCGAGCGAGATGAACTGCGAAAGGTCATGACGCGGATCTTTGCCCCGGTGCGCGACATACCAGTCGCACATTGCCTTGAGCGCCCCTTGTGCTTCTTCGGAGTCGCGTAGGTTCCGCTGCACCTCGGCGCGTATGTTGAGACGCTGCGCGTCGGACCCATTCAGATTCGCGTCGTAGCCGCAAGCGTTCATGGCGGTGAGCACGGAGAACAGGGTCTCGCTCGTGTCCAGAGTGATGGCGGTATTCTGAGCAGCGCACAAAGGTGCCAGCAGGCCGAGTCAGGAAACGACTCAGGAATTCCTCCCGCAGGATGACCACCCGACCGGCCGTGATCCGACAATAGGCGGAGAACATTTTAAGTTTAAGGGCTTATGAGCAGAGGGTCAAACCGCGGAGCGCTCAACTCCGTTACTGGTTCGTGATAGATTCTGGCTGACTGGCTTGTATGCCGTTTTCTGATTTCCATGGCAATGCCGACACCGTGCACCGTTTGCGCGAGATGCTCGCGCGCGATCATTTTCCGCACGCGGTGGTCCTCGCAGGGAGTCACGGCTGCGGAAAGTACACGTTGGCATTAATGCTGGCGAGGGCGATGACCTGCCTGAGTCCTCCGCCCAGCGATGGACTTCCGGATTTCTGCGGCAAATGCGCGAACTGCACCCGCATTGAGCAGGCTTGCGATCTCCAAACTCGCTTTACCGAGGCGGTCGAGGCGCGCGAAAACCTGCGCGAGACGGACAAGAAAGAAACCCGCATTTTCGTGCAGACGCATCCTGATGTGCTGGTGATTCCACCCGATCCTCCGCAGATGATGATAAAGGTGGACCAGGTGCGGCGCGTCATTGAGACAATCTATTACCGTCCAGGGGAGGGCAGGGAACGGGTTTATATCTTCACCGATTCGGCTTTTATGAAAGAGGCGGCAAACTCGCTGCTCAAAGTGCTGGAGGAGCCTCCTGAATTCGCCACCATTCTTTTGCTGACCGAAAATGCGGGGGAGTTGCTGCCCACCATCCGTTCGCGTTCCATGGTGTTTACCTTGTGCGCACTCGCGACCGAGGAGATTGAGAAGGATCTGGCCAAGCACCGTCCGGAGTGGAAACCCCCGCAAGTTGCGCTGGTGGCTCGACTGAGCGAGGGAGCCGTGGGGCGGGCCCGCGGCTTCGATCTGGACGCCTATACTGCCGCGCGCGACCACGCGCTGGCGATTTTGAAATCGGCTCTGCGGGGCGGCGAGCATACCGAACTGTTCAAGATCACTGAGTCTTACCGTCCCGGAGCCGAAGGGCGGGAGAAAATCGAAGCGCTGATCCGAACGCTCTATTCGCTCCTGCGCGATCTGGTGTTCATCGATTCGGGTGCGCCGGAGTTGATTCGGAATACGGACATTGGTTCGGAATTAAAGCGATTAGCCGAGTCGGCGGATTTTGAGTGGATTACGGCGGCATCCGATCGATTGGCAGAGGTGGAACGCGGAATGCGCCGGAACCTGCTGCGCTCGTTGTCTCTGGATGCCTTCGCCGCGGCCTTGGAAAAGTAGCAGCAGAAGAGGGGACCAGTGGCCTCGCTGTCCAGTTCCGGCGGCTCGGCAGCGCAACGGGTCCATGTCTTGGGGCTGTCGGAAGTAACTATCTCCAGTAGCTCGTCGAACTTAAGATCTCCTCGTTCATGGGAGCTGCTATGCGCGTGCTGCGCCTTCAAGACGTCGAGATTCGCCGCAACGACCGGGTATCCCGTCACTCGCGTCTGCGCGCCTTGATCGTCTGGCTTGCTGGATTTGCCGGCAGCACGAAGTGCTTCTTCGAGGCATACGCGCACAAATGGACGGCTGGCTACATCTTCGGCGCGTTTCTACTGCTCTTTCTC
>QHVR01000255.1 GCA_003223595.1 Acidobacteriota bacterium | reverse complement strand
CTGTTCGGCTTGCTGGTGCTTGTCTCCGTGCTGGTGGGGACTACCGCTGGATTGCTGCTCGTTTACACTACCGACCTGCCTCAGGTGGATGCGCTGGAAGCCTACCGGCCTAGTTCGATCACCGAAATTTATGACGATCATGGGGTGGTGATCGGCTCGTTCGCGCTGCAGCGCCGGGTGGTGGCGAACTATGAAGATTTTCCGCAGGTGCTGCGCGATGCATTGGTCTCCACCGAAGACAAGGAGTTCTATACGCATCCGGGCATTAACTTCTTCCGTATTGCGGGGGCTGCGTTCCGGGACATCGAGTCGGGCGGAAAGGTGCAAGGCGCGTCCACCCTGACCATGCAGTTGGCGCGCAACCTGTTCCTGTCGCCAGACCGGCGGTGGCAACGCAAAGTGCAGGAGGCGA
>QHVR01000256.1 GCA_003223595.1 Acidobacteriota bacterium | reverse complement strand
CCGGGTCGGACCGAGCATTCTACCCAACCTAGCGGGCTGGTACATGTCCTCTGGGGTTACCTGCGGGTCAACTTTGGTCCCCAACGGTAATCTTGCCCCGGTTACCTGCTCGCCCTAGTCTGAAGGTGCATGTCGCTTCGCTGCTTGGTATTTTCCTCCGATGAGGGGACGACCGCGATTCTGCGCCAGATTTTGCCGGGTCTGGGCGTAGAGGGTGAATTCTGTTCGAGCGCCGTGACGGCTGCTGGACAAATCACTAATCAACCTTTTCAGATCGTTATCATCGACTGGGACCAGCAGCCAGAAGCCGGAGTGCTGCTGAACACCGCCCGGGAACGAAAAGCCGCCGAACGCCCACTGACTTTGACCATCGTGAGCAAGGATGCGGACGCGCCCGAGGCGCTGCACGCCGGAGCCAACTCGTTGCTGCGTAAGCCACTCGTCGCTAATCAGGCGCGGGAGACTCTGACCACGGCCCGCGATCTGCTGCGCAGCAAACAAGGCGCCGCAGCGCCGCCGGCCTCCAGCGCAGTTTTCCCGGTGGTTGCGGATGCGACTGCCGAGGCCACTCTCCGGGCCGGCGATTTTCTGCAGACTCCCACGTTCGCGCCCGGAGGACTCATCGAAAGTGAAATGACACTTTCTCCAACGCTGGATGAATCTGGGCCGATCGCTTCGCTGAAAGATCTTGAGCCGATGGCGTCATCCGTCGCAGAGAAACGGGAACCCTCGCCGGTACCGCCGCCGAGCGCGTCTGGAAGCCGCGGATTAGAGTGGTACCTGAAAAACCGCCCGGGGGGGCAAGGTGGGGGAAGTTCCGCGGCTGCGGCGGCTCCGGCTCCAATGCCTGCTGGGCCGGCCGATTCGGCCCGAGGAAATCCCGAACTGATTGGCTTCGAGCAGAGCTCGTCGTATGCAGCGGCTCCCGCACCTGCCAAGAGCAGCGAGCCGCCGCCATCAAGACCGGTTCCCAAACCGGAACCCCTATTGCGCGAGCAGAAGCGCGAGCAGAAAAAGGAAGCGGAGCTATTCGCTTATATACAGGGCGAGAAGGCGAGCCCGTCAAATTCCTCTGGATCGGGGATCAGTTTCGCCAAGCGCGCGATCGTCCCAGCTGTGGTTCTGGCCGCAATCGCTATCCTCGCGGCGCCGCAAGCTCCGTGGCATCCGCGCCTGCAAGGACTGTGGCGAAACGGGAGACAAGCGCTGCATGCCTGGCTCAATCCCCAGACTCCTACGCCGAAGCAGGTCGTCGAGCACGAAAGCTTCACGCGTCCGGGCGATGAGTACAAACTGCCCGTGGCGGAGGCGATTCCCGACGCCACGACCGATCCCTCGCAAATCGAAGTAGTGCCGGTGGTCGATCCCACGGTCAGGAAAACGAATCCGCAGGGGGGAAACGTAATGGACCCCTCGGCTGTTCCGGTCGATGGATCGGCCGCGCCGCCGGAGGGTCCCGCGACGAGTCCGGCGGTGCAAAATCCAGACACTCCGTCGGGGTCACGCAACTCCGATCCCTTTCGGCCGCCGGCTGATCATGCTACATCGGCGGGTCAGGCAGCGGTAGCCGTGATCGAAACGCCGGCTGCATCCCACGCTGATCCGGTTGCGCCTTCGACTGCGCCAATTTCCGCGCAGCCAAAGCCCTCACCGGCACAGCCACCCCAACCACGTGTGATAACCCCGGCGGGGACGATTCCGCCGAGCCTGAAATCGCAGATTGCGCCGTCGAACAACACCATTGGCGGGAATAAACCGATGGATGCCGCTGGGGCTGCTATCGAACCCGTGCAAGTGTCCGAACTCTCGGAGCGAGCGCTCATTGTGGACAATCCTTCTCCGGTCTATCCGACTAGTGCGAAAGTCCAACAAGGGACGGTGGTCCTACAGGTTCTCATTGCAAGAGATGGCAGCGTTCAGGACGCCAAGTTCATGCAAGGATCGCTGGTATTCGCCCGCAATGCCATCGAAGCGGTCCGGCAGTGGAAATTCAAGCCTTATTTGCTGAATGGACGTCCGGTGTCGGTGCAGACCCAAATGACGGTTAAGCTCAAGCCCGCGCAATAATGTAAGTTGTTTGTTATGTTGAAGCTCAACTCCTCAGGCGAGTCATGGGCGCAGGGGCGGTAGCCGATAGCCGCTGTTCCTACATGAGTCGCGGTTATCCCCATACGAGCCGAAACATTGTTACCTACGAGGCTCAAATCGAGCAGCCAGGATCTTCCCTATAGCATCTAGAGATATATAATGATCAGAGTTCGCGGGAAGCAATTCCTTCCGGAAGAAGATCACACACAGATGTCCATGAAAACCAAAGCAGCGATCCTGGTTACGTCATTTGCCGTTCTACTGTTCGTGGTTGTCGGATCGATGGGAGGCGTTCACGCCTCGTCGAACGACGGCTCGTATCGCCAGTTACAGGTTTACAGCGAAGTGCTGTCGCGGATTCGCGGCGAGTACGTGGAAGAGCCGAACATTCCCAAGGTGACGGATGGCGCGCTGCATGGGCTGCTGGAGTCGCTCGACTCGAATTCCAGCTACATGACGCCGGAAGCGTACAAGTCATTCAAGAATCACAAGGCGGAAGGCAAGGCAGGGATCGGCGCGGTGGTTTCGAAGCGCTTCGGGTATGCGGCAGTAGTGGCGGTGCTGCCGGGATCGCCGGCTGAGAAGGCGGGAATCGAGCCTACCGACATCTTTGAAGCAATTGAAGGGCAGAGCACGCGCGATATGTCGCTGCCGGAAATCCGGAATCTGCTGAGCGGAGCTCCGGGTACGACTCTCAATGTGCAGGTGGTAAGAGCGCGCAAGGCCGAGCCGCAGAAGATGTCGATCACGCGCGACACGGTCAGCATTCCGCCGGTCACGGACAAAATGATGGACGAGCCCGGGATTGGCTACGTGAAGGCCGAAGCTCTGACAAAGGGCAAGGCGCAAGAGATCGCAGCCAAAGTGAAGGCGCTGGAAAAGTCCGGAGCCAAGAAGATTCTGCTCGATTTGCGCAACTGCGCGGAAGGGGACGAGAACGAGGGCGTTGCCGTCGCGAACCTTTTCCTGAACCATGGCACGATCACTTACCTGCAAGGACAGAAGTTTCCGCGGGAAGCTTTCAATGCCGAGGCTTCCAAGGCGATCACAACGCTGCCGATGGCAGTGCTGGTGAATCGGGGCACGTCGGGCGCTGCTGAAATCGTGGCGGCGGCTATTCTGGAGAATGCTCGGGGAGATGTGGTCGGCGACAAAACCTTCGGCGACGGGTCCATCCAGAAGACGATCGATCTTCCCGACGGCGGAGCGCTGATTCTTTCCGTTGCGAAGTACTACTCGCCCAGCGGAAAAGCAATCCAGGACGTGGCGGTTACGCCCAATGTCGTGGTCGCCGATGTTCCCGATGATGTGGCTGCCAGTGATGAAGATGGCGGGGGCACAGCTCCAGCGGAGGATCAGGCCAAACCCAAGAACACCGTGGATGACCAACTGAATAAGGCGGTCGAGGTGTTGAAAAGCCACGCCAGCTAACTAGTTTCAGTTCGCGAGCAAGGACGGCCCAAACGGCCGTCCTTTTGTTTTGGTAATTAGTTATCCGGCAGTCAACTTCCCTCCGCTCCTTTGGAGTGCACGGTTCTGGTATGGTTGAACAATCCCTAACCAGCGGTCCCATGAGGTCTGCTCAGTCGTATGGAGACGTTCACCCATTCGTTTATTTCGCTGATTGTTCTCTTCCTAGTGTCTGCACTTACCGTGGTGGTGGTCTATCGAGTATTCCCGCGCCGCGGTAGTGCGCGACCGGCATCTCGACTGGAGGTGTCGCCTCACGATCTCGGCTCCTTTAGCTATCGGCAACTGATTCTCGTCAGTGTTTTGAGCCTGTTTTTGGAGATGCTGATGATCCGCTGGGTCTCGTCCGAGATCAGGATATTTGCTTACTTCAAGAATTTCGTATTGGTCGCTTGCTTTCTTGGTTTCGGCCTAGGCTGCTATTTCTCGCGCCGCCGCGTGCAACTGATCGCCATAGTCGTGCCGCTGCTCCTGCTGACGATCGTTCTAAAGACTCCCATCTCGCCCCTGCGCCGCACCATGGCCGCCCTGCCGCAGTTGATCGGGGGCGGGGTTGAGGTCCACGTCTGGGGCGTTCCATCCATGCCGGCGAGTTGGACGGGGATGCTTCTGGCGCTGATGGTGGTGGTGCCGCTGTTTGCCGTCATCGCCACAATTTTTATTCCATTCGGGCAGCTCGTGGGATGGTATTTGGAAAATTCTCCGAACGGAGTGAAAGCGTACAGCGCCAACGTTCTGGCCAGCCTCGCAGGAATTGCCGGATTCACTTTGCTCTGTTTCCTGCATCAGCCTCCCTGGGTTTGGTTTCTATTCGCAGGCATGTTCGCTGTGCTTATATTTTGGAAGCACCCGGCTGCCAAGAGAGCTCTCTGCGCGACTTTTGTCGGCTGCGTCTGCTTGCTGGCCCTTCCCGATCATCGCCATGCCACCACGTACTGGTCCCCGTATCAGAAACTGGTGTTGCAGCCAGTGATGAGCAACGGCCAAATCGATGCCTACAATTTGATGACGAACGATACCTGGTACCAGAAGATCGTCAACTTATCGCCCGCTTTTGTGCAGTCGCGCCCAGACGTTTTCTCCCGGTATCCGGTGGACCGGAATTCATACACCATGCCTTATCACTTCTATCCGGCGCCGCCATCGGTGCTGGTGCTGGGGTCTGGGATGGGAAATGACGTTGCCGCTGCGCTACGGAACGGGGCCGGGCGAGTCGAGGCCGTCGAAATCGATCCCTTAATCCTTCAATTGGGGCGCGAACTTCACCCCGAACATCCTTATCAATCCGCGCGCGTTCACGTCACTCTTAACGACGCTCGCAATTACATTCAGAACAGCCATGATCGATTTGATCTCATCGTCTTTTCGCTGCTTGATTCACATACTACGACTTCCCATTTCACCAACATTCGAATCGACAATTACGTTTACACGCGCGAGTCCTTTGAGCGCGTAAAAGAATTGCTGCGACCGGATGGTCTGTTGATCGTGAAGTTTCAAGTGGACAACCCCTGGATTGCCGGTCGCCTGTTCAACCTGATCCAGGATGCGTTTCATCAGGAGCCCGTGCAGTTTCAGACGGAGGGCGGTGGGTTCGATAGCTCCGGTCGTTTCTTTGTAGCCGGATCACGCGAGCGCCTGGCGAAAGCCACCTCTGAACCTTGGCTCGCGGCCTACTTACCGGCTCACAGCAACTTGCCTATGCAGTCCGCCAGCCTTACCACTGACGACTGGCCCTACTTGTATCAGCATGAACCTGGTCTGCCCATTAGCGTGATTTTGGTTTCGCTGGCGGTTCTCATTGTTTTTGGATGGTTTCTCCGCCAGGCCACCGGCGAAGGTGGCGGGGTCGACGCTCATTTTCTCTTCCTCGGTGCAGGATTCATGTTGTTGGAAGCTCAAATCGTCAGCAAGATGGCACTCCTGTTCGGTACCACCTGGATGGTCAATGCGGTCGTAGTCTCGGGCCTGCTTTGCCTGATCGTTGCAGCAAATTTTGTGTACAGTCTCTTCCCAAAGATCCCGCTTGTACTTCCTTATGCCGGGCTATTCCTTTCCCTGGCGGCGATATTTACAGTTCCTATGAAAACCTTGCTGTTCCCTTCATTTTTACTTCGAGCACTGGTAGCGACCTTGGTTCTCTGCACGCCGGCGTTCTTTGCAGGAATCATTTTCGTTTCCAGCTTCGCTCGCGCGGGCTTTCGCGGAAACGCTCTCGGGTCCAACCTGTTCGGATCGCTGATCGGAGGCCTTCTGGAGTCCCTGTCGCTCTGGTTCGGCCTCAAGTCTCTAGCCATCATTGCGGCCCTTCTCTATCTGGGTTCTGCAATGTTCTTGCGGCGC
>QHVR01000254.1 GCA_003223595.1 Acidobacteriota bacterium | reverse complement strand
CCTGCGCGAGATTCTCTGCACGGCCGGATTCAACGCGTTAACTACGACCGCCGTCGAGGACGCACCCATTCTGCTGAAGGCCACCAAGGCCCGGCTGGTGATTGTCTCTTCTCGTATTCAGATGTTGCGTGGTAAACCAATTCGTACAGTGTTGCAGGAGATTGTTCCTGGCCTCCGATTGCTCCCCCTGGATGATCAGTTCGCCGCGCTTGATCCGGGCGACGCAGCCGAGAAACTCCTGACCGACGTGAAGTTTGTACTCTCTCCTGCTCAGGCCTGATCCGGCTGCAGTTAAGATGATCTCGCCGTAGACGCACCAGTCGTCCAACTCCGAGCTTTTTGCCTTCAGCGTTGACAGCTTTTCACTCATCAGTTGAAGCACCTCCACTAAACCTCTGATTCTGCTTGTCTGAAAGTCGCCAACTCAGGAATTGGAAGTGGCATCTGAATGTCGCACGCGCTTTTGGGGAAGGCAGTGCCACTAACGAGATGAAAACAAAATTGTTTCGCTGGGTTACCTGCGGGGCGATACCGGTCGCCTTATTCGCGCTTTCGAGCTGCAATGGGCTGAGCAATGGCGGTCCACCGGACCTGGTATTTTCTGCCAGTTCTGGTGCGATTAATGCCGGGCAGACGGTCACGCTGAATTGGCAGTCGGCCAATGCGACGTCGGTGACGATCACAGCTACGGCAGGTTCATCGACCCGAACGGTGACGACCAGCTCGAAGGCTTCTGGAAGCGTTACCGACTCACCCACCCAGACCACGACCTATACAGCGACTGCTAAAGGCGCCCACGGCACGAGTGCACCCCAGACGGTGACGGTACAAGTGGTTGGCTCGGCTTTACCGACCGTAACGCAGTTTACGGCGAAGCCGGCGTATGTGAGCGCCGGACAGAGCACGACATTGACGTGGGCGACCACAAACGCGACTTCGATCACCATCATTCCAGCCATACCGCAGACTGAAGATACAGGTCCGCTGCCCCCCTCGGGATCTTTCGCCGGCATTCCGGTTAACTCCACGACCACGTATACCCTTACGGCAACCGGGCCTGGTGGCACCTCTGCTCCGGCAACCGTAACCGTGACCGTTCCGTTCACGTTGAACTTCACGGCGTCACCGAGCACTATCACCGCCGGCGAGCCGGCGACTCTGGCGTGGCAGATCACGGGCGGGACGGCAACCTCGCTCTCGATAAGCGATGCTGCTGGCAATGCGATCTGCAACCCTTGCACTTTGCCGCAGGGTTCAGCGATGGTGAACCCCGCGGTTACCACGACCTACACGGCAACAGCCGGGGTGGACGCTAACAACTCGATCCAACAATCTGCGGCTGTAACGGTAGCTGCCGCCAGTGCGGGTGCGATCAAGCACATCTTCTTCATGTTGCAGGAGAATCGTTCCTTCGATAACTATTTCGGGCAACTGGGAGCGTATCGCGCCGGTCGCTTGCAGCAGTTTGGAATCAGCGATACCCAGACTGTCGATGGATTCGATCCCTCGGTTGTGCTGACCAATCACAACACGGGAGCCAAGGCCAGCCCCTTCCATGAGCCGACCGTGTGCACCGAGAACCTGACTCCGTCATGGGACGAAAGTCACCACGATACCGCCCTGAATGGCGGCGACCATGCGTGGGCTACGACGACCACTTTCGCACCCACTGATTTCCAGATGAACAATTTCATGGACACCGCGACCGAGCACGTGAAGTACGATCCGAACGGCACCCGCACTCTCGGTTACTACAATCAAAACGACCTGCCGTATTACTACGATCTGGCCACATTCTTCGCGACCAGCGACGCCTGGCATTCGCCGATTCTGGCCAACACCGTGCCCAACCGGATGTACTTGATGGCTGCAACCTCGTTCGGGCATCAGTATCCCGACGCCGACTCGAACCATCCGAGATATTCGGCGCCCACCATTTTCCGGGCGATGAACACGGCGAACGTAAGCTGGATCTACTACTACAAGGATGGGATCTTCGTGCAGAATTTCGCAGATTACGCGGATCCCAGCATCGGGCCCAAAACCTATCCCGTCAGCGATCTGATGAACCGACTGGCAGGGAACTGTAGCGGCGGGCCCTGCGATCCCGACAAGGCTCTCCCCGAAGTTATCTTCATCGAAAGCGCCTCCGGTGCCAGCGGACTGGACGAACATCCGGATAACAATGTCCAGACCGGGGCGGCTTACGTGCAGACCATCATCTCAGCGTTGATGAAGAGCAATGCATGGCAGGATTCAGTTTTCATTCTGACGTACGACGAAGGCGGAGGGCTGTACGACCACGTACCGCCGGTTTCGGTGCCTCTGCCCGATGCCGATGCTCCAGGCCATTGTCCCGATCCGAACAACGGTTCTTACGGTTACTGTCTGACCGGCAAGCTGGGCGGGACCTTCGATCTGACCGGATTCCGTGTGCCGTTGATGGTGATCTCGCCTTATGCGAAGCCGAACTATGTCTCGCACACGCCACGGGATTACACCGCAATCCTCGCGTTTATCGAGAAGACGTTTAACGTCAAGCCGCTGACCGCACGCGACGCCTACTGGCAGGATCCGTCGCGCGACATGAGCGAGTTCTTTGACAGTACACCGGCTCTGCTCAATGCGCCGAATGGCCAGCCTTGGTCGCAAGTGCTTAGTACGCAACCGACAAATGGGACCTGCGATCAAACCAAGGAGGCTGGTCCGACGCAATAGTCCGTTTCACATAGATGTAATAGTTAGGCTAAAACGAAGGCCGGGCCTCCTCGAAGGAGTTGCCCGGCCTCGTTACTTCAACTTGGAATGTCATCCTGGGCGAAACCGAAGTGCCGGAGCACTTCGCTTTGCTCAGGATGACAGCGTTAACATCGCAGAACTCTAATTGCTGCCGCTGTTATTTGCCGCGCTGGTAGGCGCGACAGGTGTCGTAGGCGTAGCACCGTAGCGTGCCAGGCGTGGGAAAAACGGCGTGACCTCAAATGGCATCTTGTCACGGGCAGAAGTGATCGCGACCGGAGCCGTCTTCACCATCTCCGCCCTGTTATCCCAGGGATTGACCTTTACACGTCCTCCTAATGGAAGGGCCGCAATCTGGTCGAGCTTGGTGTTCTCGAGGACTGGGCCCTGCGTGGCCAGCGCCGACAGGCGAGTTACCGACCCATTGCTCGCGAGCGGGTTGCCGAGGTGCGTAGTCAGAAGCGCGCCAAGTGCCGGCGCTCGTTGTTGTAGCGCTTTCAGGAACAACCCGACATTGTCCAATTTCTGGGCATAGGGCGAGTTCTTCAGGAGTTCAATTGCTTTCTTGTCGGCTGCCGTTTCTTCTTCCGGAATGTGACGGAACCCGAGGTTCTGATATGTGCCCTCGTCGGAGAACAGCATGCGGTCGTTGAAAGCGTACTTTGATCCCAGGTTATGACCTAACACAATGTGCGCGAGTTCGTGACAGAGTACGGCGGCCAGGCTGGCTTCGTCGGGCAGCACGTCAATCAGCCCACGGCTGATCACAATCGTATTGCCCACACTGAAAGTTTCCAGCGGGGAAGTAAGTAGCACGCGTGTGCGGACCGGGCGTGGCAGGTCAATGTTGTTTGTGACTTCGAGGTTGTTCACGACGGTTTGCAAAATACGGTCAACATCGCCGTCGGGAGCGAGCAATCCAGCGTTGGTGAGGCGTTCCACGACGTTGTCTTCCGCCTGCTGCTGCCAAGCGCGCTCGGCTTGCAGTGGAGAAGCGTCCTGCGCGGTCGGGCTCTCGTCGGTAACGCTGTCGACGCGGATCTGAGTCAACTCGTCATCCTTGCCGCCCTTCTTGAGCTCATAACCCCAAATGCGGGTTTGCGCTTTGAAGGCCAATTTGTTCTTTGCGCCAGCGCTGAAGTCGCCTTCCTCACTGTAGATGAATGCCGGCACCCAATATCCAGCGACCAGATTGAGACGCCAGCTGTCCATATGGAAGAAGTAGGAATTGCGCGGAGCGGGATAGTAGGTGCCGTTCAGGCGGACGATGTTGAATCCCTGATCCTCGATCCAGATACGACCAAGGAATCGTCCCTTCCCGGAACCCTTCTTGGGGGTTACGTCGAACACCAGGCAGCGCACATCGCCTAAGAATTCACGCCGAGCGTAGCGGAAGTCGTAGTGTTCGCGATCGAAGTCCGTACGGTCTGCATAGACCATCCAGGAGAAGCCGAGGGGCTGATATTGGACCTTGTAAAGTTTTTGGAAGCCGCCCATCAGCCGCTGCTGCATGCTCTTTTCTTCTTCCTTCAGATAGTCCTTGCGATCGACTGTTGCGCCCATATCCATGCGGCCGAGAAAATAATGATCTTCACTGGGCACAGCACCGAGCACGGCGTCGGCAGTCAGGTTCTGAAGGTAGGTCTCAACCACCGGCGTGCGGCTCGCCAGCATCTTGATTAGACCGTGTTCGCGATCAATGAACAGGCTCACAACCTGGTCCATGGTGGTCGGAGCCGGTATCGTAGCAGCCGCTGCCGGTTGTGCGGCCGCAGTCGCGGCAGGTGTCGGTGCGGTCTGCTGTGAAGGTTCTGCGTTCTGCACCGCTTCGGGTGTTGCCGGTTGTGCCGGCGACTGCGAGTCCGCTGCTTGCTGCGCGGCTGCGCTCAATGAGACCAACAGAACGGCGGTGACCATCCATTTCGTAGTACGCATGGCTCTTTCTCCAGGCCTTGATTGACCCAACTCGTCTCTCTTCACTGCCTTAAACAACCAAAAGTACTTTGCCAAAACTTAGTACGCCAACTGGAATGTCACGTGAACCACAGCCGTCGAATCCACCGGAGTGCCGTAACGCAACGCTGGCTTGAAGCGCATTCTGCTGGCGGCGGTGACTGCGGCCTCATCCAGGCCATGTCCCAAGCCGCGGACGACACGATTCACATGCAAAGTTCCGTTGGCAGAAAAACTCACTTCGAGGAGGACCTCGCCTTCCAGCTTCAGCGCCCGTGCTTCCTCGGTGTAAACCGGATTCGGCTTAAACGTGATTTCGACTGGACTGGTTGCCGGACCGGAATCCTGAACGACTTTGGGCGCCTGTTGATGCGCGACTTCCTGCGATCCGAACCCGCCGGTGGCGATGTTGTTTTTACCGTTGCTGCGGCCATCACCGCGGCTAGCGGTTGCGACGCCACTGCCGAAGTCGGCGCTGGCTACAGTTCCTTTAATGCCCTTGGCGCCGCCGCTTCCGTTGCCTTGGCCAGGACCTGCGGGCATATCAAACGCGCCCGTCTGGGCCGCGTAGAGCTTTGCACCTTGTTGGCCAGTGCCGGGCAGTCCGTTGGGATCACCAAACCCGCCGGTCTGAACTTTCTCAATCGCAGCATTGACGGTCGGTGTCTGCGAACTGCCGGTCGCGTTGAATTCCCCTGTGTGTATAAGCTGAGGACGCGCACCTCCAGCAGTGAGTTTCAACTGTGGAGGCGCAAAACTGTTGACGACTACTTTCGGTGCTTCCACCGGCTGCGGAATCTCGCGCTTGAGTTCTTTCGGCATGACGAGCTTCGGTTGATCGAAGACCGGAAGCTTTACCGCGGGGAGAAGTTTGGGCTTGATTGCTGCAGCGACCTTGATCGGGAGGGGCTCAGGACGGAGCGACGGCATCGGAATAAGTTCCGTCACCTGATACTGCCTCACCTGCATCCTTTCCGGCACAAGGAGTTCAAGGTTGATCACGATCAGCAGGGCGAGCGCAACCAGCCCGTATGCCGCTGCTACTGCCCGTTTGTTGATCTTGCGTTCGGGCAATAACCCGAGCTGAAATCCGCCGTACGCCGTCGCCATGCAATCTCGCTCCATTGGAGCCTGGCCGGGGAGAAGAGCCAGGACTGGAGTCTCAAAAATACGGGAGTTAGGACAAGGGGTAAACGTGTCCACGGCTCTTGACCTTCAGTAACGAGGGCGGTGACCTTTGGGAAAAAATGAAAAAAAGGACGGGAACAGCGATTCAGGAATCGGTGCGGACGTTCGCCGAAGAAGACAGAAGTAGGCTGGTCGTCCATCCCACAATAAATGTGACGCTCGTGCCAATCATGACCCACCATGTCCAGGCCACGTGCGTTCCCAGCCATAGACACAGTTCAATGCTGAATCCACACGCCATGCCTACCATCGCGCCAGTTTGATTGGCTCGGCGAGTCAAAGTGCCCAACAGAAAGACTCCGAGAAGGGCGCCGTAAGTTACAGACGCGATCTGAAGTCCCACTTCGACGACCCGTCCAACTTTGTGCAAGGCGATCAGAGCCAACCCAAACAGGACAAGAGCCCACGCCAGGGTTGCCAGGCGGGAGAGTCGCATCTTCGTTTTTTCATCCGATTGCGGCCGCAAGCGGGCGTAAAAATCCATGATGGCGCTGGAGGATAAAGAATTCAGCGCAGCACTAAGATTGGACATGGCTGCGGCCAGGATCGCCGCAATCAGCAAACCGGAGATGCCGTGCGGCATCCGGGTCACGATGAACGTGGGATAGATCCGGTCGGGCCTGCCGAATGTAGCGGAAGGCTGATGATAATAGGCCCAGAGCATCACGCCCACGATCAGGAACAGTGCGAACTGAAATAAAATAGCGATGCCACTGGACAGCAACGCGGTCACGGATTGTTTCTGTCCCCGTGCGGCGAGCAGGCGCTGAACAATGAGCTGGTCAGTGCCGTGGCTGGCTGTGGTTAGAAACGTCCCGCCAATGACCCCAGCCCAGAATGTATACGGCAGCCAAATGCTCGATCGAAAATCGAATACCTGAAACTTTCCCGCGCTGTGCGCAGCCGATT
>QHVR01000253.1 GCA_003223595.1 Acidobacteriota bacterium | reverse complement strand
CCGTAACGCGCCTCTACTGGTCGAGCCAGAATCCCGACGACAGTTCCCACAGCTCCTCTGATCTTGCCACCCAGCGCTATCGTCACCAGCGCCTCGGTCAGAAGCTCAAATTCGCCGCCCCGAAGGACGTCGCAAAATTAACCGCGCCCGAGACTCCGGTCTCCAAGGCCGAAGCCGAAGACAACGCCAAAACGCAGACGCTCTCCGCCCTCGGCCACGGCGCGCAAGCCGGAGCCAACTACGGCACCTTGGCTCAGGGCTCGTTGTATGGCAACGAGATTCGCCCGGCCCTGCCCATCACCACCTCCGATCCCAGCGTATGGCCGTGGCAGTTGCCCGCCTCTCCTGGAAACGAGGTCATCGAAATCACCATCGACGAGCGCGGCGAGATTACCAACAAAGTCGTGCTCCACAGCCTTGGCGCCGATATCGACGACAAGTGTCTCGCCGCCCTTGAAAACTGGCACTTCCGTCCCGCCACCCGCAACGGCACGCCCATTCCCTCCAAGCAGGATGCCATCTTTCCCTTCCGCGCGCGCGGCTAGTTCCCGACATCGTTCCCGCGCTCAACCGCTATAATCAGAGTGTGCCCAGTCAAGTTCAGCAGATAGCCTCCGCGGAGTTCCCTACGCGCTGGGGAAAGTTCCGCATCTACGGCTTCCGCGCGCAGCATGGCGAGGACGGCGACCGCCGGGTCGAAGAAGCGGTCGCGCTAGTCATGGGTGATGTCTCGTCCTCTCCCCCGCTAGTGCGCGTGCATTCCCAATGCCTCACCGGGGACGTTTTTCATTCTTTGCGCTGCGACTGCCGCCAGCAGCTCGAGCTTTCCTTTTCCATGATCGCCGAAGAAGGAGTGGGCATTCTCATTTACGAGCAGCAGGAAGGCCGCGGCATTGGCCTCATGGCCAAACTTCAAGCGTACGAGTTGCAGGACGCAGGCCTGGACACCGTCGAAGCCAACGAGCGGCTCGGATTCAAAGCCGACCACCGCGATTTCACGCTTCCCGGCGAAATCCTCAAAACGCTGGGCGTGACCCGCGTGCGCTTGCTCTCCAACAATCCCGACAAGGTTCACGCGCTCGAGAAGGCAGGCGTCCGGGTTGTGGAACGTGTTCCCTGCGAAGTCATCCCCAGCAAGCATGCCGAAGAATATCTCAAGACCAAGCGCGACAAACTCGGCCACCTCTTCACCTCAAGCTAAGCCGTATACTCTCCTCCAAGGCGGCTGCTCATTGCGCTTCGCCCTGGGGTGCCCCATGTCTCGCTCTGTTGCGAGACATGGGAATAAGGGACGTCAGAGCCACCCCGGTTGCAACCGATTCTCAGCTTAGTTGTATCTAACTCCGGCTCGGAATGGCTGATCTTCAATCAGAATTTCGCCGTACCCAAATCGTCCCTGCTTTGGCTCTGGCGCTCGCCTGCGTAGGCGCTGCTTCCATGGTGTACTACCACCTCGGCCTGTTCATTCCCCGCACCCTGCAAGTCCGGGCGTCGATTGGTCTCGGCAACGGCTACTCTTTCGGCGGTGATTTCTATCCCGTGTGGCTCACCACACGAGAGTCGCGCTTTTGGCGTATCGATCTCTACAGCGACGAAGTGACGCGCCAGACGCAGACAGGAGTCTTCGGACACCCGCTGGATCCAGGCAACAAACTGAATCTTCCCAGCAATTATCGCCAGTACGCGTACCCGGCATTTACCGATCTACTGCTGTGGCCGTGCGGACTGCTCGACTTTCCCCGTCTCCGGATCGCTCTGACGCTGCTGCTTGTGGCCTTGACCGCAATCAGTATCTGGATGTGGCTCAAGGCCCTGCGCTGGGATCTTCACCCCATGTGGATTGCGAGCCTGATTATCCTGACCCTGAGCACATACCAACTCCTCGACGGCTTTTTTGCCCTGCAGCCTGGACTCTTTGTCGGATTCTTTCTGGCCGTAGCTGCCTTCGCGCTGCGCAGCAACCGCCTCATGCTGTCCGGCTCGCTCTGCAGTCTGACCCTGATCAAGCCTCAGGTCACAGCGCTGGCGATTGGGTTTCTACTACTCTGGAGTCTCTCCGACCGCACCCGCGCCCGCTTCTGGCAGGGATTCCTGGCCACGACCACTGCGCTGATGATTGGCTCGCTGTGGATTTGGCCGCACTGGGTCGGCGAATGGATCGCTGTGCTCCGCGGATATCGAAGCTATGCCCGGCCCGCGCTGGTCAACCTTGTGCTGGGATCGACATTTCCGAAGTACACGGCGGTTATCGTCATTGCCCTCGTTCTGATCGTAAGTCTGGTTCTCATGTGGAAGGCTCGGCAGTTCGATCAGCGTACGGCGAAGTTCTGGTTCGTACTGAGCCTGCTGCTCGCCCTCACCACCATCACACTCCTGCCCGGGCAGGCAATGTACGATCATTTCATTCTAATCCCCGGAATCCTGCTGGTCTTGCGTCACCGCGCGCAGTTCCATGCGAAAGGTCCTGTGCCCCGCATTCTCTTGCTCATCGGTGCAGTAGTCCTGTTCTGGCCGTGGTTTTCGAGCTTCGTTTTGCTTGTACTTCGCCCGCTGCTCTCGCCCGAAGTCTTCTATTCCATCCCTGTATTCGCCTTGCCGATCCGCAATGTGGCGTCACTTCCTTTTGCCGTCATCGCACTGCTGGCATGGAATTGGACGAACGGTGTCGGCATGCGAGAGGCTTGACTCGCCGGTACCTTTCAAGCTCGGGCCATTTTGCTTCGCCTGAATTCAAACGCTCGCGACAGCGCATATCCAGCGAATACCATCAGGAACGGCTCGATCGGGTACCGGTATCGCGCATACACGTCGGTAAGGTAATACACCAGAGGGTAAACGACGACCGCTCCGAACAAGGGCAGCGTGCCCGCGACTCTCCATCTGCGCCAAGCCAGAGCCATGCCGGTCAACGACAGCACGCTGAGCAGGCGGTAAAAAATAAAAATAGGCGCACCCTCCCCCTGGGCGAACCACCAATACTCAACGCGGTACAGAACGAGACGAGCATAGCGGATCGGACTTTGCCGGATAAACTGCAGCGCCTCCCAGCGCCTCTGCCGGACGTAGGCGATCTCTCCCAATTGCTGGTATCGTTCGCGTTGCGCGACGTTATCCGCCGGGCCAATTCCGAATTCGATGCGGCCGAGCCCGCCCGGATGATTGCCCTTCCACAGCTCCTCTCCGAAATTACTCCGCAAGGGAACAAGTGTCCGAAACACGGCCCAGTTGCGAACCGTCCAGGGGCAAATCACCACCACCGCGACCAGGACGACGGTCGCAACACCCTTACATCTCATCCGCCTTTCGCGATAACCAGAGAAAAGAAAAACCGGCATCAAAGAAAGCAGTGCTGCATTGGTCAAAGCGGCAATTCCCCAAAGCACTCCTGCCCAGATCCCGCCCCATCTTTCATCCGCGCACTCAGATCGGAGGAGATAACAAAGAGACACCGCCAGAAAACCTGAAAGGCACGTTTCCCACACGAATAACCCGGGCAGCACGACTTCATACGGGAACAGGGCCCACGCCCAGGTGCTCCAACCCGCAGAGCGCTCGTCAAACGTCCGCTTCGCGATGGCATACAGAGGAACGCAGGTCAATGACGACAAGATCGCCTGCACAATCAGAATGGTCGCGGCCGCGAGTACCGATTGCTGCCCAAAGATCAGGAATATCCCGGCGAGAAGGCCCGGGTAAACAGGAGGTATCCATGCAGTCGGACCGGTCTCAATTCCAAAGGGTGAGCTGAATCCTCGGTGGCTTGAAATCGCGGTTGCAATATTCACAATCTCCGGCCCGGATTCCCAGATGTGAGCCAGTTTCCCGGGCGCTCCTTGAACCATCCCGATGGCCAGCACGCGTAACAGAAAAGCGCAAATGCAAATGAACCAGGGTGAACGCATGCTGAGCTTGCTCATCGCAGCCCTCGATGCGCCAGTCCGTGTTGAGCTTTGAGAGAACGTATCACTCCGGCCGCGCCAGCAACCGTCGCAGCGCCTTCTTCTGTTTTGCTGGAAGGCAGGTAGTGGCCGCTCGCGCCAGCGCCACGTACACTGCCCTCGCTTCGGGAGCTTTGCGCAGTACTTCCAAATGCTCCTTCACGGTTTGTACATCCCCCCGAATGATGGGCCCGCTGAACCCGCGCGCCGCTCCAAACTCCGCATAGTTCGCGAGTGTCTGCCGCAGAATCGGCATCATTCTGCCCCGCGCGTCTTCTCCTCGCAAGCCAGCAAGCATCGCCACGTCCTCTGTGGTCGCCAGCAGCGCCGTTAGCAAAGGTGAAGTGAATGTCGCCCAGGCGTGGTATGCCGCCTTGTCCTGCTTGCGAATGGGATGGGCATATCCGCCGAGTTCTTTCACGATGTAACCAGCAACTCGCACAGCCGCCCGATCTCCCTCGATGGCGAACGGCACTCCACCCAGCGCCGGGGCGGACCTCTCCACAAAAGTCATCAGCGGATGCACCGAGGCCACCTTGGCTCCCTTCTGCCTCAAGCTCTCCAATGCATCGCTGTTCAGCGCTCCGCTCGAGTGGAACGCGACTCTTCCCTTCCATGAACCTGCACGCGAAAAAAGCCGCGCCGCCCCGCGGATTTCCGAATCCGGTACACAGAACCAAACCACTTCAGCTCTCAGATTCTTGCAACCCAGCGCCGCGCGCGACTTCACCCGCTTTGCGAGGGCTCGCGCCTGACCCAACGATGACCCGGGACTGTGGGCAACAATCGTGGCGAGGGGAAACCCAGCCCGCGCCAAAGCCAGAGCCAGCCCGCTCCCCAGATTCCCGGGGCCAATGATCGCAATGCTAGGTCTGCCGGGCATGCCGGGCAGCATAACAGAAGCCGTGCGGGTGCCACCCCAACGCGAGAGCCCGCGGCCGTGCTTTATATTGTCTGCATGGCCAAAGCTGCGTCGAAGAAGAAAAAGAAATCCTCCCCTGCGCGCCTGGTTTCTTCCAAGGTCGTCTATCGCGGCCCAGTCTTCTGGATCACCACCGATCAGGTCCAGGAGCCCGGTGGCGTAAAGGTTCGCCGCGACCTCATCCATCACTCCGGTTCCGTGGTCGTGCTGGTGGTGGACGACTCCGGCAAGACTCCACGCGTGCTCCTCGAGCGCCAGTACCGCCATGCCGCCGGAGCTTATCTATGGGAGTTGCCTGCGGGACGAATCGATCCCGGCGAGGACGAACTCAAGGCCGCGCAGCGCGAACTCATCGAAGAGACCGGATACCGCGCCACACATTGGCGCCGCATTCTGAAGTTCTACGCCAGCCCGGGCTTTCTGGCCGAGACGATGTCCGTCTACCTGGCTACTGGCTTGCAAACGGGTGTCGCCGAACCCGAGGACGACGAGATGATTCGCAAGCGTATGTTTCCTCTCCCGGCAGCCGTGAATATGATTCTCACGGGCAAGATTCACGACGCGAAGACGATCTCGTCAGTTCTGTGGCTTGATCGCATGTGGGAGAAAAGCGGCACGCAGGGCCTGCTCAGGCGGCGCGCCGGCAAGCGTTCTTAGTTGTCTCTCTCTTTCACTCTGGTTGTCCGCTAAGTTCCGCCATTTTCTTTCGATTCCCTCTCTCTTCGCAGCTTTACCCTTCCTTTACAAATGGCATCTATCGGTGCGAGCACGTCCTTAAACCCCCAAGAAAGGCGTGCGAAAGAAGGGGGTCCGAGGTGGAACGATTGAAGGGCACAGTGAAGTGGTTTAACAACGCGAAAGGGTACGGGTTCATTGGACGTAACGATGGGCCCGATGTCTTCGTGCATTACAGCGCGATCAGCTCCGAGGGCTACAAGAGCCTGCAGGAAGGCGATCAAGTGGAATTCGAGATCACCGAGGGCCAGAAAGGCCCGCAGGCAGCGAACGTCACCAAGGTCGCTTAGCCGCAGTTCGGTTCCGCCATCCGCTCTCACCGCAGTGTTTGCTGGAGAGGTAGCTTGCCACGTCTCTGCCACTCTAGCCCTGCTCGCCGTTCTTGTTTATCTTTAGCATGTGGATAACAAGGCAATCGCCAACATCCTCTACGAGACGGCCGACCTGCTCGAAATTGATGGGCAGGATTCTTTCCGCATTCGCTCCTACCGCAATGCCGCGCAGGCCATCGAAAGCCACGCGCATCAATTGAAGGACATCATCAGCGATCCCAAGCAAGTGCTCGCCATTCCCGGCATCGGCAAAGGGATGCTGACCAACCTGCAGGAACTCTTTGATACCGGCAAGCTCGCCGTGCAAGCCGGATTGCTGGAGAAGTATCACCCGTCCATGCTGCTGAAAATTCAGGGACTCGGCCCCAAGACCATCGCGCTGATCTGGAGCGCCTACCAGGTCTGCGATGTGGATGGCGTGGCGAAACTTGCGCGTGAAGGAAAAATCCGCGAACTGCCGCGTATGGGAGAAAAGCACGAAGCCAAGCTGCTCAAGGCCATCGAAGA
>QHVR01000774.1 GCA_003223595.1 Acidobacteriota bacterium | reverse complement strand
TCCGATGCGGCCTTGCCCATGGCCAGGGACCTGGCTTCGGAATACTCCCGGACCATCTGAAGAACATCATCATCAAGATTAAGGGTGGTGCGCATTTGTAACAATGATGACACGCCTAACATTTGACACGCCTAACATTTGATGTCAAACACCGGCGTATGATGTCACATCTTGTACTTTCCCAAATCGTCGTCGCTTAGCCCTTCCAGATACTTCCGCAAATCTTCGCTGGTGAGTCGATCGGACGCGCTGGCCGCCAGTTTCGACGCCTTAAATACCAACTCATCCACGTAGATCGGGCAATCCACCCGCAAAGCCAGGGCGAGTGCGTCAGACGGCCGCGAATCAATGCTGATCACCTCGCCTCCGTGGTCCAGCCAGATCACGGCGTAGAAGGTGTCTTCGCGGAGTTCCGTCACCACTACCTTGTGAACCTTGGTCTCGAGGCCCATCAGTACGTTCTTGATCAGGTCGTGCGTCATTGGTCGAGGAGTCGAGACTTTCTCCATCTCCAGCACGGTCTCCCCACCAACGTCTTTAAGAATCACGATTGGCATGTTGCTGGTTGGATCAAGCATGAGGCCGCGGATTGTCATTTCTACTTCCATCGTGATCCTCCAAAAAGCTCCTTATACCACCGATTCACCTACGAGGCTGTTGGGAAAGCTGCGCGTCACCAGCACTTGGGTATAGCTGCCAATTTTGGGCGCGCCGCTCCCCGAGGACGTAAAATTCAACGTTTTATTCTGGGATGTGCGCCCAATCCATTGCCCGCGGGACTCGTTATAGGCTTCAACCATTACTTGAAGTGTTCTTCCGGCGTATTTAGCGTAACGAGCGGTCTGAATCTGCTTCTGGAGCCCCATCATGAGTTCCAGGCGGCGTGATTTCTCCTCTTCCGAAAGCGCGTCGTCCAGAGTTAGGGCGGGCGTGTTCGGCCTGGCGGAGTACTTGAAGGAAAACACGGCGTCATAGCCCACCTCTTCGAGCAGGCTTAACGTTTCGGCAAAGTCGGCTTCCGTCTCCCCCGGGAATCCAACGATCACATCGCTTGTGATGCTGATTTCTCGCTTGGCGGACTTCATCCAGGCAATGCGTTCCAAATACTGCTCGCGGGTGTAGAGGCGTTGCATGGCGTCGAGCACCCGGGTCGATCCGCTTTGCACCGGCAAATGAACGTGGTCGCAGAGCGTGGGGACGGCATCAATGGCCTCCACGATATCGCGGCCAAAATCCCGCGGGTGCGAAGTGGTGAACCGTACTCGTTGGATGCCGGCAACCTCACCCACGGAAGCCAGCAATTCGGCGAAGGTTTTCTTCCTGTCCGGATCTTTGTAGGAATTGACGTTCTGGCCGAGCAACTGAATTTCCGTGTATCCGAGATCCGCCATCTGGCGTGCTTCCGCGAGCACCGAAGCCGAGGTGCGGCTGCGTTCCTTCCCACGCGTGAAGGGCACGACACAGTACGCGCAGAACTTGTCACAGCCTTCGATGATTGTGATGTATCCGCGGTGGGGATTGGTGCGGGCGGTGAATTCGGTTTCGAAGCACTTGTCGGTCTGTCGATCATCGAGCCCGGTGATGCGAACCAGGGATTCGGTTTCCACTTTTCGGCGTTCGCGCTTCCCTGCCGGAACACTCTCCAACTGCGCCAGCATCTCTGGCAGATTGCGGTACGACGCCGATCCACACACCAGTGACACATGCGGCGCGCGCTCAAAAATCTTTTCACCTTCCTGCTGCGCGACGCACCCCAGCACGCCAAATTTCTTGCCTTCCGCTTGCAGCTTTTTAAAATCCGCCAGGCGATGGAAGACCTTCTGCTCCGCCTTGTCACGAATGGAGCAGGTGTTGTAGAGGATGAGGTCGGCCTGGTCCACGGTCTGGACCTGGCGATAGCCCTCCTGCAGCAGGGTACCAACGACCTTCTCCGAGTCGTGGACGTTCATCTGACAACCGAACGTCTCCAGATAGAAACTCTTTTGCGGATTTGTTTCCGGAACCCCAGACATACGGCAAGTATAGCGCGGCAAAACGTACTCCCGCAGGATCATGCTGCCTGAACATGCATGCAGTATGGCCGGAATTTCGCCGCTGATGCGAGGCAGACAGGAAAGACTTACGACGCAGAGTCAATCATCCAGCGATGTGCTGGGTCAACGATCGCTGAGTACTCGGGATGCCGCTTCACGTACTGAGCGACGAACGGGCACAGGGGAATCACGCTCAAGTTGTTCTCCTCTGCGAATCGCAGCACTGCGCTGACCAGTTTCGAGCCCACGCCTTTCCCCTCAAGTGATTGTGGGACTTCGGTGTGTATCAGGCGAAGCAGATCCCCCGCCCTCTCGTACACGACAACGGCAGTCTGCCCGTCAACGTGGAGTTCGAAGCGGTGCAGCGCTGTGTTGTCGGTGATTTCAGGCGGGAGCATGACTGCTTCATTGTACTGTGTTGTTCATGGGGGCTGACGTGACCCGAACGGGGGAAATGCTTTTTTTGGAGGTGTTGGAAAGAACTGGTGCGCCCTCAGAGATTCGAACTCCCGACCTCCTGGTTCGTAGCCA
>QHVR01000252.1 GCA_003223595.1 Acidobacteriota bacterium | reverse complement strand
AGGCCACGCGTAATTTACGTCAGTCCGAATGTGCTTGGACGCCATCACGCAGTAAGCCCCCCCATAGGCCTTACGCGTAATCACTGTCACCTTCGGCACGGTGGCCTCGGCGAAGGCAAACAGCAGCTTGGCCCCATGCTTGATAATCCCGCCATACTCCTGGGCTGTTCCCGGCAAGAATCCCGGAACATCCTCAAACGTTACCAGCGGAATATTGAAGCAATCGCAGAAGCGCACAAAGCGAGCACCTTTCACGGATGCATTGATATCGAGCGTCCCCGCGAGCACCGACGGCTGATTCGCCACGATGCCCACAGATCGTCCATCCAGGCGGGCGAATCCCACCACAATGTTTCTAGCGTAATGCTCCTGCACTTCGAAGAAATACCCGTCGTCGACCACGGAGTGGATCACGTCTTTGATGTCGTAGGGCTGGTTCGATTGTGCCGGAACCATGGTGTCGAGCGCGGCATCCGCGCGATCCACGGGATCGCTGCAAGTCCTTCTCGGAGGTTCGTCCAAGTTATTGGAGGGGATAAAGCTCAGCAACTCGCGCACCATCGACAAGCACTCGGCGTCATCGTGTGCCACGAAATGCGCCACGCCGGAAGTCTCGTTGTGAGTCATGGCGCCGCCGAGTTGCTCCTTGGTGACCTCTTCGTGCGTGACCGTCTTAATCACATCCGGGCCGGTGATGAACATGTAAGAAGTCTTGTCGACCATCAGCACGAAATCGGTGATCGCGGGAGAATAAACCGCTCCGCCGGCGCACGGACCCATGATCGCGGAAATCTGCGGCACCACGCCGCTGTACAACGTGTTGCGCAGAAAGATGTCAGCGTAGCCGGCCAGCGACATCACGCCTTCCTGAATCCGCGCGCCTCCCGAGTCATTCAGCCCGATTACTGGCGCGCCCATCTTGGCCGCGAGATCCATAATCTTGACGATTTTGCCGGCATTGGCTTCGGACAGGGATCCGCCGAAAACAGTGAAGTCTTGCGCGAAGACATAGACCAGGCGCCCTTCGATGCGTCCGTAGCCGGTTACGAAGCCGTCGCCATAAATCTTCTGCTCTTGCATGCCGAAATCGGTGCAGCGATGCGTAACCAGCTTGTCGGTTTCTTCGAAGGTGCCTTCGTCGAGCAGAAACTCGATGCGCTCGCGGGCTGACATCTTGCCGGCTTTGTGCTGCCGCTCGCGGCGCTGCGCGCCGCCACCATCTTCGGCAAGCTGGTTGCGTTTCTTCAGCTCTTCCACTTTGTGCTCAAGAGTCATGGGGAAGGATTATATTCCGTTCGCCTTCGATAGGCGGAGCGGCCGGGCTTCGCCGCGGCTGGACAGCCTGAGAGGCTATCCCTACGTTGGGGGGTGCGGCTCGCAGGCCAATCGTTGGCTTGCAAACTTCTGATTGCGATCACATCTCGCGACCTTGACCTCCCGTAATCTGGTCGCAAGGGGTTGAGTTCTATTACCCTGAAGCTTCTTCATTCATTCGGAGGAGTCTATGTCTCTAAAGCTATGGTTCCGCGGCGCCGCAGTCGCAGTGCTGTCGCTAACACTCTCGGCAACCATGGCGGTGGCGCAAGGCCATGGCCACGGCCACGACAAACATGATAGGGATGGCGGCGACCGCTGGCAGGATCGCGAGGAAGGTCACGGTCATGGACATGGGCATGAAGCCCGCGAACACGGCAATGGTCACGGGCATGGCCACTACAAAGATCGCGACCGCGATATTCATGATTGGTATCGCGCCCACTATTCGCATCTGCCTCGCGGACTGGCCAAGCGGGATCGTCTGCCTCCAGGACTCGAGCGGCAACTGATCGTCAATGGAACTCTGCCTCCTGGACTTCGCAGCAGAATGGAGCCTTGCCCGCAAGAGTTGGAGGTTATGCTTCCTCCTCCTGATCCAGGCTATCGCCACGTATTCATCGGCGGAAATCTGGTGCTCGTGAACCGAGTCAGTTTTCAGGTAGCCGACGTGTTCCGCTTTGACGCAGCGTTCTAGAAGGAAATCGAACCAGTCTCCTCCGACCTCAAAATCTCCATACTAACGTCGCAGAATACGCGACGTTAGTAGGGGCACCGTGTCGTCCTGCGATCCTGCGATACACTGCGGGAGTGTCCTCCCTCTCGGACCAGCTCGGGTTTAATTTTCGCGGACCAGAGCGCCGGGTCTGGAAAGTGCGCGACCTCGTCGCTGCCGTGCGCACGCACATCGAGCGCGAATATTCCGACGCCTGGGTGGAAGGTGAGATTTCGAACTTCCGCGCTCCCGAGTCGGGGCACCTTTACTTCACGCTAAAAGACGGCAACGCGCAGATCCGGGTGGTGATGTTCCGTTCCTCGGCGCGGCTTCTGCGTTTTCGTCCCGCAGACGGGTTGCAGGTGGTGGTGCGCGGCCGCGTGACGGTCTACGAAGATCGCGGAGAATTGCAGATCTCCGCCGAATATATCGAGCCCAAAGGCGCCGGATCGCTGCAACTCGCCTTCGAGCAACTCAAAGCCAAGCTCGAGGCGGAAGGGTTATTTGCGGCAGAACGCAAGAAGCCAATCCCGCCGCTTCCCTCTCGGATTGGAATTGTGACCTCGGCCAATGCCGCGGCACTGCGCGACATCCTCAACATTCTCCAGCGGCGTCATCATTCTGTGAACGTAGTCATCTTTCCCGCGCAGGTTCAGGGAGACGCAGCGTCCTACGAAGTTGCCGAAGGAATCCGCTATTTCAATAAGCAGCACAATGTTGACGTCCTCATCGTGGCCCGCGGCGGAGGCTCCGCCGAAGACCTGGCCTCGTTTAATAACGAGGCGCTGGCGCGCACCATTGCTGCGTCGGAGATTCCGGTCATTTCGGCCGTAGGTCACGAAACCGATTTCACCATCACCGATTTCGTCGCCGATCTCCGGGCGCCCACGCCATCCGCGGCAGCCGAGCTCGTGATCCGTTCGCGCCAGGAGATCGAAGAACAAACGTCCGGCTTGCACGAGCGCCTGAACCGCGCGATGCGCTATCGCCTGCTCATGGGACGGCAGGCCCTCACCGAACTGGCGCAGCACGGCGCCTTCACCCGCATCATGGAAGTGATCCGGCAGCGCCAGCAAAAGCTGGACGATCTCAGTCATCGCATGGAACTCGCCGAGCGCAACCTGCTGCAGCAGATGCACCGGCGCTGGGAAACGGTTTCGGCGGCTGTGCGCCACTACGATCTGCGGCTGGTGCTTTCGGGAGTTCGCAAAGAGCTGGACAGCAAGACTTCGGCTCTGCTCGCGGTGACGCGGAACGTGCTGCTGCAGCACAGGGTTCGCACCGAGCGACTGGATACCGCGCTTCAGTCCCTTTCTCCGCTGGCGATTCTTGATCGGGGCTATGCGCTGGTTTTCGACGGACAAGGCAAGCTGGTCAAGGATTCTGCCGCGGTCTCGGCGGGAGACGAAATCTCGGCGCGCCTGGCGCGTGGGCAAATTCAGGCGCGCGTGACCAAGAAGGATCAGTAGCCAGAGGCCCTCTTTTACATCAGGGGACACAGGGGAGCACAGGGGGAATGACGGTGCTGCGTGTGGGCCAGTCCCCCTCAAGTTCTCTCTGCGATTACAATGTACCCAAATGCCCCCGGCGATCACATCCTGGACGCAAGGCGCATGGATTGCGCTCGACATCATCCTGGTGGCCCTGCTCATTTACCAGGTGCTGGTGATGATCCGCGGGACGCGCGCTGTGCCCATGCTGGTGGGGCTGACGGTGCTCGCCATCCTTTTCTACTTCGCGCAGATTGGCGAGCTGACAACGCTGAACTGGGTGGTGAGCCGCGTCCTGCCGTACGTGGTGTTTGCGTTGATCGTGGTGTTCCAGTCAGAAATACGGCACGTCCTAACCGATCTTGGCCGCCGCTTGACGTTCCTCGGCGGCTCAAACAACGAAAGCGATTCTTACGATGACATCGTGCTGGCCGCGAATTTGTTTTCCCAGCATCAGACTGGCGCTCTCATCGTGATCGAGCGCGAGATCGGCCTTCGCACTCACATCGAAAGCGGAGTGCCGCTTGACGCCCGTCTCTCCTACGATCTGCTCGCCACCATCTTTCGCCCCAGCGCTCCGCTGCACGACGGCGCAGTGATCGTGCAGAAAGATCGGATCGCCGCTGCGGCGTGCTTTCTTCCGCTTTCCATGAATCCGCTGCTCTCGACGCAACTGGGCACGCGCCACCGCGCTGGCATTGGCATTACGGAGGAAACCGACGCCATCGCCGTCATCTGTTCGGAAGAAACTGGCGCTATCAGCATTGCGATCGGCGGCCGTATCGAGCGCGATCTCTCCGTGGAACAATTGCGCGATCGCCTGGGCGCGGAACTGCAGCGCCACATGACGGCCGCGGCCCTACCCACGCCGATCGCACAGAACATCGACGACGAGTCCGATGCCGCCCTGAGGTCGCCGTTCACCGAGCCTGCTCCCAACCGCAAATCTGAGCAGGGTCCGCAATCGGAGTCCTTATGATCGGATTGTTTAAGCGCTACGTAGTGCACAATTTCAGCTTCAAGCTGATGTCGCTGATCTTCGCGACTGCGTTGTGGTTCATGATCTCGCGCGATGACCGGCCAGCCGAGCTGGCGGTGCGGGCGCCGATCGTCTTCCAGAATGTTCCCTCCGAGCTCGAAATCAGCTCCGAGTCTGTTCCCGAGGCTCTGATCCGCGTGCGCGGCCCGGAGCGCGTCATTCGCCAGCTCCGCAGCAACGACGTGCAGGCTGTACTCGACCTGGCCGGCTCCAAGGCTGAGGCGCGCACCTTTGACCTTACCGCCCAGCAAGTTGATCATCCCCGCGACGTCAGCGTGGTTCAAGTTGTGCCCAGCCAGTTGCGGCTGTCATTCGATACGCGGCTGAGTCGGGAAGTGGAAGTTCATCCGCGGGTGACGGGCAACTTCGCCAGCGGCGACCAGATCGTTCGCATCGACGCCGATCCTCCCCGCATTACTATTAGCGGCCCGCGCCATCACGTGGAGAAAATCGATGCTGCGATTACTGACCCGATCGATGCCAGCGGCACTCTGGGCAGCGCCGTGTTCACCACCAACGCGTATGTCGCCGATCCACTGGTCCAAGTCGCCCAAGGCACATCGATCCGGGTCACCGTCGTCGTAGAAAAACTCGGAGCGCCCACAACGCACTGAAAACGCCCCGCCAGTCGTATATGATCTCTCGTTGCCCTCACATGCCTAGAGGAGAGCCCATTGGGCTGTTCCGAAAAGCGAGGCGAGCGCAAGAGTTGATCCTGTTTCTATGACCCAACGTCAATTATTCGGAACCGATGGCATTCGCGGAGTGGCAGGCGAATTTCCGCTGACCAAGCAAAGCACGTATCTGATCGGGCGCGCCCTGGGACATGACTTGCTGCGCAATCAACCGAGAGCGCAGGCCCTGATCGGACAGGACACGCGCGAGTCCAGCCGCTGGATCGCCGATCGCGTGGCTGAAGGATTGGCCGCGGTGGGAGTCGATGTACACAGCGCCGGCGTGATTACCACACCCGGCGTCGCTTATCTGGCCCGTTCGCGCCGGATGGCAGCGGGCATCGTCATTTCCGCATCGCACAATCCCTGGACCGACAACGGGATCAAGGTCTTCTCCGGTGACGGATTCAAGCTTACCGACGAACGGGAACTGGCTATCGAGAAAGAGATCTTCGCGTTGCTGCAAAACCCCGCGTCGGCGGACGATACTGCACTCAAAGTTCCTCGCCCGTCACTCCCTGGCGAATCGGAACTGCGCCAGTCCTACATCAAAGAACTGGCGGCCAGCGTCAAATCCGACCTGAGCAAACTGCGGGTGCTGGTCGACTGCGCGAATGGCGCCGCCGCGGCGGAAGCGCCGGAATTATTTCGAACCCTCGGGATTCAGGCGACATTTATCCACGTTTCTCCCGACGGTAAGAACATCAACGAACAATGCGGGGCGCTGCATCCGGAAACGCTGGGCAAGCAAGTTGCCGAAGCGCGCGGCCAATTCGATCTGGGAGTGACGTTCGACGGAGATGCGGACCGGGCTCTGTTCTGTGATGCCCAGGGACGCGTCGTCAACGGCGATGCCGTTCTGCTGGCGACTGCCCGCGATATGCATGCAGGAGGAACGTTAAAGGCCGATACTGTCGTCTCCACCACCATGTCGAACATGGGTCTGGAAATCGCGCTCAAAAACTCCGGCATCCGCATGCTGCGCGCCAACGTGGGCGATAAGTATGTGCTGGAAGAAATGCTGAAAACGGGAGCCACGCTGGGAGGGGAACAGTCCGGTCATATCATCTTTCGGGATGGAGACTCGACGACTGGCGACGGCTTGCTCACGGCTCTGCGATTGATGGACATCATCGTGCGTTCCAAAAAGCCTTTGGCCGAATTGATAGCGGACCTGAAAGTATTTCCGCAGAAAATTCAGAACATTCGCGTGCGCGAGAAAGTTCCTTTTGCACAGGTCCCCGCGATCCAGGGCGCAATTCACTCAGCCGAGCGCGAGCTGGATGGCAAAGGCAGGGTAGTGGTGCGCTATTCCGGAACCGAAGCGCTGGCGAGAGTGATGGTCGAGGCCGAATCGGAAGCGCAGATGCAGTCCATTACTGCCGCTATTGCCGGGCAAATACAGAAGGCGCTGGGCGTGTAGTCGAGATGCCGCCAACTCAGCGCCACTAGCTTGAGCCCCACAGAGCAAAGTACGTTTTCTTATGCAGCCAACTGTTCTCATCTCCAATGAGAACGCGATCCGGCCATGCTGGGATGGTCTGAATCAATAAGCGCAGGCCGCTGGCTTCCTTGGGAATCCGGAACTCCATCTCGGTGTTATACGAGTCTCCCGGGCGGAGGGGCGTCATCAGGGATGTCCCGGCAGTTGACGCCGGTTCGTAAGCGCGCCCCGAACTGTCAATCATGCGAACCTCTCGCGAAGATGGCGCGAGAGGCGCATCCTTGGGGCGCTGCGCCGAGATCGTCGTCTCGTCAAAGCGGGTGCGCAACGTAATCATGTAATCTTTCGACTCGCCGTGGAGCTGGCTTTTCACATCGATAACCGCGTACGCCAGATGACAATCAATTTCGCAGAAGTACTTTTCCTGTCCGAGAGCCAGGGCCCGATCATGACTGCTGGCTGAGAATCCGAGCAGCAGCCCGAAATACAGCACGCCTCCAATGCCAACCGCGTTGCCCGCGACGCGCGCGAACTTCGGCTTGCGGGCAAACCAGAAAATCAACCCTGCGGCAGCAGCTACGAACAATCCACCGCATGCGGCGAGAAACCCGACCACTGCCAGAGGCGCGGGAAAATTGAGGTTGCTGCCCTGTCCGCCGGAATGGGTTATCACCGTCGAAGACCTGCCTGCTGCGAAAAAATCGGGATAGATCTCATCGGCGATCCAATAGTTTGTGACCACGATCGCCAGCAGCATGCCCGCGATCCACACGGCATACCGCGCGCGCCGCCACAACTTCGCCGGCAGCGCGCCTTGGATGAAGAACTCGGCTACATAGGCGGCGCAGTAGCAGAGATTCGCCAGCAGACCGAGGATCGTCATCCTGCCCAAGTCCGCCCAATTCAGCGCCGCGCGAAAATGCGGCCAGGTCAGTACGACCCATAGCAGCACAATCGCGAAGAGTATCGTGCTATACCAGAGCCGCCCAGGCTCCCAAAAGCGGCTCGCTTCTCGAAGACCACCCTGAAGTTTATGGTTCGTATCGGAATCGGACATGGACTCACTCCGCGCAGTGAACTTTATAACGCAAAGTAACAGCACAAAAAAAGGGGGCCCCTACTCCTTCCGCGTCACCCGGATCCACTCCTCCATCTGATCCAGATATTCGGCCAGAGCCTTGCGGCCTGTCGCGGTCAAGCGGTATTCGGTTCGCGGGACTCGCCCCTCGAAAAATTTGACGCAGGAAATGTATTGCGCCTCCTCGAGCTTGCGCGCATGCACGCTGAGGTTTCCGTCAGTGGTTTTGAGCACGCGCTTGAGATCGTTGAAGCTCAGCGAATCGTTGGTGGCCAGCGCGCTGACGATTCCCAGGCGAATGCGCTCATGGATCAGTCGGTCCAGCTCCGGCAGCTCCGGAGTGCGCGCCGTCGAGTGGTCGTGGCTCTTTTCCGTCGAGGTGTGATGAACCCGATGCTCCGCTTTGGCATGCTTGCCGCGCAATGACAACGCCCTACCCACCGTGCCTCCTCGCAATCAGAAATCCGAAAATGATGTGCAGCCCGCCGAATCCCGCTGCCAGGAACCAGTTTCCCCATGCTGCGGGGCCCAGCACCGCCAGCGAGCCGACGAGCATGAAACACAATCCCATCACGGGAACGATGGAAACGGAGTACGCTCCGCCAGTCATAATTCCCGCGCCATAGAGTAAAAGCCACGCCGCGGGCAGTGCAGCCTGCAAGCCCGCGCGAAATAGCACGAACGTGAGGAATGCTCCCGCGACCAGAGGGGGAGCCAGTCCCAGCGCGACTTTCCGCGCCGGGCCGGAGAACAGCGGCAATCCTCGGCGGTTCGCCTTCCAAGTGCATGCCAACAGGCCGATCACAACTGCGACGATTCCCTCCGCCAGCCATACGCGGAGCCAGCCGAACGCCGAACTCTGTTGCGCTGCTACTGCGGCTGCAGCTAGCGCCGTGGCGCCGGAAATTACCTGCCCCCAGCCGGACACGGCGGTGAAGGCGGAAGCCCGCTCCATGGTGTCACGAATGAAGCGAAGATCCTCGGCCAGGTTGGACGGCGCGTCCAACTCGGGTCGCGACGCTGCCGACGAGCGATGGAACCGTCGAAGGCGATGCGGGCGGGAATCCAGCATAGGCATACACTAAAATGGTTGTGTGAGTTCTGTCAAGTACTTTTCAATGCAAAGCGTAATCATTATTTCCGCGACCGACTCGCGTGATGCTTTTGCGCTACCCTCTTCATAGGCATCGACGGGGAACTTTGTAATGACAGACTTGGGAAAACTGTTGGTTGTTCTGGGAGGCATCCTCCTCGTCGCGGGCGTGGTACTCGTTTTGTTGGGCCGCACCAACCTGGCTATCGGGCGCCTCCCGGGCGACATTCTCTACCGTGGCAAGAACACGACCTTCTACTTTCCTCTGGCCACCTCGATCGTGCTGAGCGTTTTGCTGTCGCTGATCCTTTACGTGATCGGCCGCTGGAGGCGCTAGCTGCCG
>QHVR01000251.1 GCA_003223595.1 Acidobacteriota bacterium | reverse complement strand
CCCTGGTTTGCCGTCTATTTCGATCTTCCATTGCTGGTGACGATCTTCTTTGCCATGGCGAGGCGCAGTCCTATTGCGGGGTTGCTCACCGGGGCGTTCATCGGCTTGGCTCAGGACATGCTGGGCCACAATTCCATCGGGCTTTATGGCATCTCCAAGACCGTGGTCGGGTATGGAGCGTCGTCTTTGGGCGTAAAGCTGGACGTGGAGAATGCCGGCGCCCGGTTCCTGATCACCCTTGGCTTTTACCTGGTGCATTCGGCCGTGTATTTCACTGTCGCTCGTGCGCTGGTGAATATGACACTGAGTTGGAGTTGGTGGCACGGTGTATGGGGAGGGGTGGCGAATGCAGTGCTGGGAACGTTCCTCTATTTTGCGCTCGACAAGTTTAAGCAGAGGACATGAAGGCAGTTCTCAGTTCTCAGTTGTCAGTTTCCAGTTGTCAGTGGTTAGATGGGGATCGGCTATGACTTACGTTACTGTGGTTCAAATGCTGCGACGGTTTGTGCTTTAGAATTGAGGTATACGAAAGTCCCAGCAGTTTTCCGCTCTTTTGGGCTGTACCGTCAACCCTCCAGCCACAAATGAGAACCGAAAGCTGAGAACCGAAAACTGAGAACCGAGAACTGAGCTGATGTTCGGCCGCGACGAAAAAGTATCGGAAGAGCGCCTAACTGCGGCGCAATACATCATCCTCGGCATCTTCCTGGTCCTGGCTTACGGACTGTGGCGGCTGCAGGTGATGCAGGCCGACTACTACTCGCTGGCGGCGGAAAAGAACCGCATTCGCAACGTGCCGGTGCTGGCGCCTCGGGGCAAGATTCTGGATCGCTACGGGCGGACCATCGTCGATAACTATCCCTCGTTTTCCGCATTGCTGTTGCGCGATTCCAGCCGCGATCTCAGTGCCGATGCCGACTCCATCGCCCAGGGCTTGCATCTCGATCCCAACGAAGTGCGAGCGCGGATCTTCCTGAAAGAAGACATCACGCCGGACGAGTTGCAGTTTATCGAGGCACATCGCAACGAGCTGCCGGAACTCGACACGATCATGGCGCACCGGCGGCTTTACCCGCGCAATGGCTTCATGGCGCATTTGATCGGCTACGTCGGCGAAGTCAGCGACGACATGCTCAACCTGCCGGCGTTTGAGCTGTATAACCCGGGCGACGTGGTGGGGATTTCGGGCGTCGAGCGGCAGTACAACGACATGCTGATGGGCAAGAACGGCTCCCGGCAAGCGCTGGTTGACAGCCACGGGCGCGAGGTTGGCCGCCTCGGCGAGACGGATGCGATTCCCGGAAAGCCGCTGAAGCTGACCATCGATATCGATTTGCAGATTGCCGCGGAACAAGCGCTGGAAGGCAAGAATGGGGCCATTGTCGCCATGGATCCGCATACCGGAGAAATCCTCGCGATGGTCAGCGGCCCGACGTTCGATCCCAATGACTTCGCGGTACGCGTCTCCCGCGACGAGTGGAATAAGCTCGTCACTGACCCCGACAAGCCGCTGCTCAATAAAGCCATTCAGGCGCAATTGGCGCCGGGATCGACCTTCAAGATCATCATGTCGGTCGCGGGCTGGCAGGAAGGGGTCGCGCAGACCATGCACGTGAATTGCACCGGGTCTGCTGAGTTTTACGGGCGGCGATTCGGATGCTGGGTGAAGGGCGGCCATGGTGCGGTCGATCTCGAAAAAGCCATCTACCAGTCGTGCGACGTCTTCTTCTATACCTTGGCGAACAAGTTAGGCATCGAGCGCATTGCTAAGTACGCTACCGATTTTGGACTGGGACAGAAGACCGGGATCGACTTGCCCAACGAGGTATCCGGGGTGATGCCCTCGGAAGAGTGGAAGATCCGCAACTTCAAGCAGAAATGGTTTGCCGGCGAGACGATTTCGGTAGGCATAGGGCAGGGCGCGATTGCCATCACGCCCGTGCAGTTGCTGCGTGCGATCAGCGCCATTTCGATGGGCGGGAAGATGGTTGTGCCGCACGTGATCAATCCCACCGAGATGCCACCGGGCTTGATCGAAGCCGGGCACTACGCGGACGTGAAGAACGTCAGCCTGGATCCCGCCGGATGGAACTTCATCACAGACGCAATGTCACGCGTGCTGTTGCCTGAGGGCACGGCGCCGTCGGCCCATATTCCAGGGATTGATATTGCCGGCAAGACAGGATCGGCGCAGATCGTCTCTCTGGCCACGCGAGCGAAGTTCAAGAACAGCGATGCTTTGGCGCAGAATGGGTGGTTTGTGGGATTCACCCCGCGACGCAATCCAGACGTTGTGGTCTGCGTGCTATTCCAGGGCGGTGAGCACGGAAGGCTGGCGGCCCGCTTGGCAACCCAGGTCATTAAGGCGTACGTCGAAAAACGAGACCGCAGTCCCCAGAAAATGACGGAGAAGCCGAAGAACAATGGAACGGTGGACGTGGGCGGCCTGTGGTCAGATCCGATTTCGGAAGGCGAGAGCGATGCGCTGGAAGCAGCAAGGTTCGTAGTCGATTTGCCGAAGAAGCGGACCGTATTGGCGACCGCTGCGCCTGGGATGAATTAGCTGAGAACTGGCAACCGAGAACTGAGAACTGACTTTCGATGTCCCGTTACGTTTCATATCGCGATTTTGACTGGCTCCTGCTGGTCTTCGTCCTCCTTATTTGCGGCATGGGGGTGATGGAGATCCACAGCGCCACCATGCACACCAAATTTGCCGGCGCGCACATCAAGCAAATGTACTGGGTGGTGGCGGGCGTCGGAATGATGTTCCTCATGAGCCTGGTGAACTATCAGGCGCTGCTGGAACAGATTCACTGGTTCTACATCGCCGGAGTGGGGTCGCTGATGGGCGTCATGGTGTTCGGGCAGAAGTATCTGGGCGCCCGGCGCTGGATCAAGATGCCCGGTGGCAACCATTTCCAGCCCTCCGAGTGGGTCAAGCTAATTTTGATTCTTGCAGTTGCACGGTATTTTGCCGAACTGCGGCACCGGGAACTCTCCTGGTCCGATTTCATGAAAGCTGCGGCGATCGTTGGCGTACCTATGCTGATGGTTCTCGCGCAGCCCGACCTCGGAACCGCCCTGACCTACGTCCCCATTGCCATAATGGGCGTATTCCTCGGCGGGATGCAGTGGAAACAGGGGGTGGCGGTGGGCTTGCTGGCCCTGGTAGGCGTTACGGCCGTCTTTGCTGTCCCTCGGGTCCATGTTTTAAAGACTTACCAGAAGCAGCGGTTGACCAGTTTTCTGGATCCTGAGCTCGATCCGCAGGGTTCCGGGTACCAAGTTGAACAATCCAAGATTGCGGTGGGTTCAGGCGGCCTGTGGGGTGGCAAAGGATCGCAAACACACGGTAATTTCCTGCCAGTACCGCAGACAGATTTCATCTTCGCGGCCTTTTCCGAGGAACATGGATTCGTAGGCGCTCTGGGGGTTCTGCTGCTATACTTCATTGTGCTGATGCGTTTGACCCAGAACGCGCAAACAGCGCCCGACCGCGCTGGGACGTTCGTGGTAATGGGTGTGGTGGCTGTGCTTAGCTTCCATATCCTGGTCAATGTCGGCATGGTGGTCGGCTTTATGCCGGTCACTGGAATACCCCTGCCACTGATGAGTTACGGTGGGTCTTCCGTGTTGTTCATGTTCCTGGCGCTGGGGATGGTCATGAATGTTCGTATGCGCCGCTTTGTGAACTAGCCGGTGATCCGGCTGGCAAGCTGATAAGGGTTCAAGAACAAACGGATTAGGACAAAGGAAACTGGCAGGGAAGCAGTTCTGCGCTTTGAGGCGCAGGCCAAAAAAATATCGATCGCCTTCGCGTTAAGAGGGCACTCACCGGCTTGGGGCAGTGAAAGCCGGGCAGGATTGAAGCTAGCGGTCAGTCGGGCAGGGAACGGCCCCCCGACCCAATATGGGTCAGAGAGTGCGGTCACAACCCCGGCGGAAATTTAAAGCGATTCAGTGCAAAAGATTGCCAAGCTTGTGCAGCGGAACGAAGTGAGAGAAGGGCTGTGTCCGTCTTCTGCTCTTTCTGGCCGTCCCCGTGTAGGGGCAGCGTCGCAACGCTTCAACCTCCCGCATCTTTCCTGATTCCAGCCCGGTGAATCCCGCCTGACTCTGGACGAGCCAGCGGGACCGGAGCTTTCAATGAACAAGGAATTATTTGTCTCTTCCACGCCCCACGAAACCAAAGTGGGCCTGGTGGAAGACGACCTGCTCGCGGAAATTTATCTAGAGCGCGAGAACGAGTACACCTTAGCGGGATCCATCTATAAAGGCCGCGTGACGCGCGTGCTGCCCGGCATGCAGTCGGCCTTCGTCGACATCGGGCTCGAACGCGATGCCTTTCTTTACGTTTCCGATTTCATGGAGTTAGAGGAGCACGACGATGATCTGACCGACGTCGTGTTGGCCAGCCGCGGAGTGCAGGACTTACGTCAGCAGCCGCAGGCAGTCGAGGCGCCGGCAACTTCAGCCGGAAACGGCGAGCAAGCTGGGGAATCAAACGCGGTGCAATCCAGCGACGAAGGAACGGATGAGGCCGACGAACTGGAGACGCACGCGAGCCCTTCGGTGGGAGATACTGCGGAACCGGGCAACGGTAACGACGCTCAGTCCAAAGACCGCAGCTGGCGAGGACGCCGGCGGCGTCGCGGAGGACGGCGGGACGGCCGCGACCGCGGCCCTGACCGAGCCGATCGAACGGATCGACCGGAGCGAACCGAAAAGCCAGCAGAACGGTTTACTCGCCCTGCCGAGACCGCTTCTTCTTCTTCACGCGCGTCCGGGCCGCCTGCGGGTTACCAGCCGATCCTGTTACCAGGTGAGTCGATTTCCAAGTACCAGCGCTATCAGCAGCCGGCTGTGCCGGAACCGCAGCATTCCCAGTCCGCTGTCGAAGTTTCCTCCGAACCTGGCGAACAGCCGGGTGCACCCCTTGCTGCCGCATTTCCTGAAGATGAGCCGATTTTTGCAGCGCCCGAAGCCCTGCTTGAGCCTCTTCACGAGCAGCACGAAGATGTGCGTCGCACGGATGAGCCGGTCGAGTCTGCTTCCACTTCTACATCCTGGAACCAGCAATTCCGCAACGAAGAACAGGCAAGTTCCAGTGACTGGAGCGTAGCGCCGCAGGCTGCTGCCGAGAATCAGCAGGAAACCGAAACCGCACAAGTCGATGAGCTCAGCGTCTCAGTTCCTGAGCACCTGAACGACCAACAGACTCCCGCATTTGCCGCCCCCGGAACCATGGAAGAAGAGACCATCGAAGACGAGGAAGCGGACACCATCCACTACGAGTCGTCTTCGGACGAGGGCTACGAGGAATTCGAGGAAGAAACCCAAGCTGCCAATGGCTCCGAGCTGATGGGGGACGCTCGGGACGCCGTTGCTGGGATTCACCTGGAAGCTGCTGCGGAGTCCGGCGAGCTGCCGGCTGAAGGTGCGGCGCCAGAAGAGGACAGCGAAGACGCGGAACTCGAGGAAGCCCAGGCCAAAGCGGAAGCGATGCTGGACGCCGAAGCGCGCGGGAACGGAACCGTAGATGCCCGTGCCGAGGTTCGCGCGCCCGCGACCGCCGGATATACCCAGCGGACACCACAGCGAAGGGAGCGCCCTGGTTACGAGCGACGTGATCGCGGCCGCCGGGGCGGAGGAGGAGGGGGCAGAAGCCGTTTCCGCCGGCGTGAGTCGGCACCGGTTCCTCTGATCAGCGATTTGCTGAAAGAAGGGCAGGAGATTCTGGTCCAGATCGCGAAAGAGCCGATTGGCAAGAAGGGCGCCCGCATCACGAGCCACATCGCCTTGCCGGGACGTTTCCTGGTTTACATGCCGACCGTGAATCACACGGGCGTGTCGCGTAAGATCGCGTCGGAGGAAGAGCGGCAACGCCTGAAACGCATCATCCTAAGCGAGCGCGAGAATGGCCACGGAGGCTTCATCGTTCGCACCGCGGCACAGAGTGCGAGCGAGGATGAACTGCGCGCCGATATTCGATTCCTCAAGGGCCTGTGGCAGGACATCAAGAACCGCGCAGAAAGTTCCAAGCCGCCGGCATTGATTTATCACGATCTGAACGTGGTCGAGCGCGTTCTGCGCGACCAGGTCACCTCCGATTTCAGCGTGATCTGGGTTGATACCGAAGCCGAGTACGAGCGCATTTTACGGTTCTTCAACCGCTTCCAGCCAAGCATGGTCAAGCGGGTGAAGCTCTACACCAAAGAAACGCCGCTGTTCGAGCAGTTCGGCCTGCAGGAAGAAATGAACAAGGCGCTCAAGTCGAAAGTCTGGCTGAAGAGCGGCGGCTACATCGTGATTAATCAAACCGAAGCGTTGGTGGCGATTGATATCAACACCGGCAAGTACGTCGGCAAGACTGCCCGCCTCGAAGATACGATCGTGAAGACGAACGTCGATGCCATCAGGGAGATTGTGCGACAGATTCGATTGCGCGATCTGGGCGGCATCATCATCATCGACTTCATCGATATGGACGAGCGCCGCAATCGGCAGCGCGTCATGCAGGCCCTGGAAGAAGAATTGCGGCACGACCGGGCACCATCAAAGACTCTGCAATTTAATGACTTCGGTCTGGTGGCGATTACCCGCAAGCGCGTCAAGCAGTCGCTCGAACGCACGATCGGAGCGCCATGCCCGTATTGCCAGTCGACGGGGTACGTCAAATCGGTGACCACCATCTGCAACGAGATCTATGTCGAGATGCGGAAGATCGCCAAGCATCTGGAGCACGAAGACGTCATGCTGCGCGTGCACCCGGAGGTCGCGAAAGAATTGAAGTCCAACAATGCCAAACTGCTGAACGAGATGGAAGAGATGACGAAGCGGACGATCATCGTGAAAAGCGATCCCGCGGTGCACCAGGAGCAGTTCGACATCAATTAGCTGTCAGCCTTAGCTTTCAGTTCCTCAAGACGGGCGCAAATCGCCCGTCTTTTGTTTGCGCTGATGAATGCGACTAAATCGCGTACGCACCGTTAATGAGTAAAATGCGATTGCAACAACTATCCAAGTCTCTGTGCGAAATTGACCATTTTTCTTCTGCCCATGGTTGCATCATGCGCAACAAAGGCCATCAAACCCATGACTCCAGAACCGCAACCCGCTGGCAGCTTTTACCTGAGTCCTTTGATACGGGTACTTGCGATAGCAGGATTATGTATTTTCACGAGCTCTGCTTGCGGTAGGATGGCAGCGGAAAGTGCAAATTGGCACGACCGGTCCCCTCACCTCATAACATTTGTGACAGTCGATAGTGGCGTTAGACTGGAAGTACTCGATTGGGGAGGAACCGGCCGGGCGTTTGTGTTGTTGGCTGGATACCAAACGGCGCATGAATACGATGACATTGCTCCGAAACTCACGGCCTTTTGTCACGTGTATGGAATCACCAGACGGGGATTCGGCGCTTCCAGTCGACCAGATTCAGGCTACACTGGGCAGCGGTCAGCAGAAGACGTTCTGCAGGTTCTCAAGGCGCTGAAATTAGACCGTCCTGTGCTGGCTGGACATTCATTCGGCGGATTAGATCTCCTCGCAATCGCGGCACAACATCCAACGCTTGTCAGTGGCTTAGTTTTCCTCGATTCGGGAGATGACCCCACGCTGCCATCATCTGCTTACGGGCTAGCGGAGGTTGATACCAAGAGGCTTCCCGCATCCATGACTGCGCCGGAGTCGCCGTCAAACAATTCTTCATTTCAAGTCATCAGGGAATCGCAATTGAAGGCGCACGGGGTGATGATGCCGGAGGCGGAACTACGCCAGTATTATCCCGTTAACGCCGACGGAAGTCTCGCTGAAGATTCCACTCCGAAGTGGGTGCGGGACGCGATATTCGCAGGCATTCAAAAACCCAGATACTCAAGTATCCACGTCCCGGTGCTAGCCATTCTTGCGGTTCCACTCCCGCTGGATGAGCAGTTCAAGAAGTACCAACCAAGAACATCAGATGAGCGAGTTGCAATGGAACAGAAATACGCTGTGGGCGAAGCTT
>QHVR01000250.1 GCA_003223595.1 Acidobacteriota bacterium | reverse complement strand
TTCGCTTATGCGTAGTGTCTCCGACATCCTCGCCCAAATCCTTCGCAATCTGTGGGCGCACAAGCTGCGCTCGTTCCTGACCATGTTCGGCATTGCCTGGGGAGTCGGCTCTCTTCTGCTGCTGGTTGGTGTGGGGGAGGGGTTCCGGTCGGGGAACAAACGGGAGCTGTCGGAATTCGGCAAGGACATCATGTTCCTTTTCCCGGGGCGAGCCCCCGCGGTCAAAGGCAACATGACTTCGGCGCGATCCTATTTGCTTACCTACCAGGACTATCTCGACATTAAGCTGGCTGGTCACGTGCGCAATGCCGTGCCCATCATTTCGCGCAGCGACCTGCACGAGGTCAGCGAGTTTGCCAGTGGCAGCGGCGAAATTCTGGGAACTCAGCCGCAGTTGAACGAGATCAGCTATCTTCCGCTGAAAGAAGGACGCTGGCTGAACGATTTGGATGGGACACAGAGGCGGAACGTGATCGTGCTGGGGAATGAGTTACTCAAGACTCTGTTTCCCGGCAGGCCGTCCGTAGGAGCGTTTGTCTTGATTAACGGCCAGCGCTTCGAGGTTGTGGGGAGCCTGCCCCATCTGGGCCGCGGCGACAACATGTGGCTGAATATGCGGGGCTATATTCCGTTTCAGGTGATGGCGGCAAACTTCCCGCTGAAGGGCGAGAACCATGAGAATTCGATTTCGTTTATTGAGTACCAGCCCGAGGTGAGGGCGGATCACGAATTGGCGCGCCAGGAGGTGCACCAGATTGTTGCCCGCAATCACGGGTTCGATGCCAGTGACGAAAACGCCTTTGACGAATGGGACTCAATCAAAGAATCGCAGATGGTGGGGACGATCTTTGATGTCATGAATATGTTTCTGGGCGCGGTTGGGATCGTCACGCTGGCGCTGGGGGCTATTGGGGTTGTGAATATCATGTTGGTGGCAGTCAGCGAACGCACGCGCGAAATCGGGTTGCGCAAGGCGTTGGGAGCGACCAACCGGAGCATTCTGATGCATTTCTTTCTCGAGGGACTGCTGCTCACGTTGGGCAGCGGCATGTTGGGCATGGCTTTCGCCGGTGGGCTGATGGCCCTGATGGGAGGCGTGCAGGGGCCGCAGGGATTCGATCCACCCAAGCTCGTTCCGATGTCGGCGATGCTGGCGATTGGCAGTTTGACCTTGGCTGGAGTTGTAGCCGGCCTGTATCCCGCGCGAAAGGCGGCCATGCTGCAACCGGTCGAAGCGCTGCGGCAGGAGTAATCAACCATGTGGCGCGATCTGCTTCAGGAATCCTATAACTCGATGCGCCACAACCGGCGGCGGACTGCGCTCACTATGCTTGGCATGGCATGGGGGATCGCGACGGTCGTCATGCTGCTGGCTTATGGCGATGGATTCGGGCGGGCTTGCGCCAATATCTTCGCCAATTTCGGCACGAAGTTGGTGATCGTTGTGCCCGGCAAAACTTCCCTGCAGGCCGGTGGACAGAAATCCGGGCAGCAGATCCGCTTTACCCAGGAAGACGTGGATGCGCTCACCACCAATCTTCCGCAGATCACTCATATCACCCCCAGCGTCGACAAGCAGGCGAACGTGCAGTACGAGAACCGCTCCTTCACGTTTAGCGTCAGCGGGAACGATCCGAATGTCTACTCGATCCGTTCGCTGAAGCTGGGAGAGGGGCGCTTCTACAACATGGAGGACCAGGTCCAGCATGGGCGAGTGGCGGTCATCGGGTCGGAGGCCAAGGAGAAACTGTTTTCCGGACGCAGTGCCCTGGGCGAACACATTCGCCTGGATGGGCTGAGCTTCGAAGTCGTGGGTGTGCTCAGCGCCAAGATGCAGGAAGGGAATGACGACATCAATCGCGTGGTGTACGTGCCGTTCACCACTATGAGCGATTTGAAGGACACGCACTATCTGGACACCATCTGGTTCAATTACCAGACGCCGGAATATACGCGCATTGAGCCCGCAGTGCGCACCATCCTGGCAGGGCAGCACAAGTTCAATTCGTCGGACCGGCAGGCAGTACGAGTCTTCAATCTCATGACGCAATTGCACCAGTTCGAGATCATCACGCTCGGGCTGAAGATTTTGATGGGCTTTATCGGGACGCTAACGCTCGGGATTGGCGGCGTTGGATTGATGAACATCATGCTGGTTTCGGTGACGCAGCGCACGCGCGAGATCGGGGTGCTGAAGGCGCTGGGAGCGAAGTCACGGTACATCCTGATGCAGTTTCTGGCTGAGGCTTTGACCATCACTTTTATTGGCGGCGTTCTGGGAGTGATTCTCGCCTATACGGTTGCGTTGTCGGTGGGACGGTTGACTCTCTACAGCGCCTTCGCCAAAAATGGCGAGGCGGGCGACATCCGGCTGATTATCGCCCCGGGGACTCTGATTGCTTCCACTATCATCCTGGGAGCTGTGGGCTTGATCAGCGGCATGGTGCCGGCGTTCCGGGCTGCGCGGCTGGATCCTATCGAGTCTTTACGGCACGAGTAGCACGGGCGTACGATTTGCGGTCGAGTACGCCTATGAAGAATCTCCTGCTCCTGATCGCGCTCGCGGTATTCTCTTTTGGTAATCACCGCTTGGAAGCACAATCCGCTCCATCCTTCATCACGAGCGACCCGCAAGTGGATACGAAGTTCCCGGCCGCCATGGCCGGCATCACCGTCCCCAGTCACGGCGTGGACATGGATGCGGTGTTCTACCTGGCATCCGGACCTGGGCCGCACGGCACGGTGTTGCTGCTCCATGGCTTGCCGGGGTACGAGATGAATGCCGACATGGCGCAATCGATCCGCAGGGCTGGTTGGAATGTTCTGATTTTTCATTATCGGGGCGACTGGGGCACGGCTGGCGATTTTTCCCAGCAATCATCCATCGAGGATACGGCGGAGGCTGTGCGGTTTCTCTGCGATCCTGCCAACCTGCAAAAATTTCGTATGGACCCTCGCAATCTCGTGGTGATTGGCCACAGTCTCGGGGGATTTCTTGCCGGTTACGAAGCTGTTCACGATCCCCGGATTGCCGCGGTTGGCATGATCGCAGCCGTGAACCTGGGGACCATCAATTCCGATGCGAGCGAACGGGAGAAACGCATCCAGCGTTGGCAGGCGCAGATGCACCCGCTTCACGGGGCGACGGCAGCGCAACTGTTCGCCGAGGCTCAGCAGCATGCAAAGGATTGGGATTACGTGCAGTGGGCGGATGCGCTTCGCGACCGCCCACTGCTGTTGGTACAAGCGGACGATCAGAATCGCACGAGCATGCAAGCGTTAGCGGACGTTTTGCGGCACAAAGGCGCGCTCGCTCTTACAAGCGTGGCCGTGGTGACAGACCACTCTTTTTCGGATCATCGAATTGCGCTGCAAACGATCGTGATCGAATGGCTGGAGAAGTTAAAGAAATGACGGACGCAGCTCAGAACGGTCGTAAGATCAGCAGCGGTTAGAAGTTCACACGCTGTTGCGGAACGCCCGTCCTGTATTGACGGCAAAGCAGGAAAACGACCGCTGCCATGCTAATCACCGTCAGTTGAACGTGCGTCCATTTCGCTAATGGTCCCGCTAAGGGAAGCATGTAAACGCAGTACAACGCGGCAGCAAGATTTCCGGTCCCGTGCGAGCGAGAGCCAATCAGCCAATCTGCCAGCAACAGAAGTGCGGGTGCGAGGATCACCAGGTCGTACACCGTCAGATGCGGCGAGATCAGAACGGTGGCGAACAGCAGCAAGCTGAAGCGGACCCGCAGCGGTGTCGATGGTCGGCGCCACAAAAGAATCGTGATCCCCAGCAGCAGGGTAGCACTGACCACGTACAAAACGAACGCAAGTCCGGGGATCGGAACCAGCATCGACCAGAAGGTGCGCAGAGAATGCGTCTGGTAAATTTTGGGCTCCAGAAAGGGCAATGCCGAGCGCAAATTGGCCAGCATCCACAACCACTCGTGAAATACCTGCGAGCCGTAATAGAGCACTCCGGCAAGGAATTGCGCCAGCCCGCTCAGCGCGGCGCCTAGGACTACCTTTCCCGCCCCGGCCGCAATAAAGATGACCGCTGCGGCGAACGCCAGTTGCGGTTTGAAAGCGAGACAGCCCAGCGCGATGCCTGCTACAAATTCACGTTTCCTGCGCAGGCTGAGGTAAGCGCCGGTGAAGCACGCGAGCGCAAGCGCCGAGGTTTGTCCCCACGCGAAGAGGTGAAAGAAGGCCGGGAATGCCGCACTCAGAATCGCGACCGTGACTGGGTGCGTGCGGAGATTTGGACACGTTCGCCAGGTCCAGTAGCAACAGAGAAAATAAAGGATGGCGCACACAATCCACCAAACTGCTAATGCATGAAGGTAGGAAAGATGAGCGAGCGGCGCGAACAGTATCGAGGTCTGAGGTGGATACAGCGGCAGATATTGAATGCCCGCCGCCTGAGGCACGTGTGCTGCCGCCAATTCGGCCTGTACTTTCATGTCATACAGTTCAGGTCCGCGATGCTCTCGCGCGATCAGGCCCAGCGTATAGAAGTGCAGGAAGTCGGTGCCTTTAAGATTTCCGTTGCGGTCACGCAGCCCGGGAGTGGTCAGGGTCCACAGGTAGACGGACCAGAGGACAAGGCCCACGAGCAGGCCATGCGCGCGCAGCCGCCGGGGAGTGAGCCAGCCCGCGTACTGAGTTCCGTCTGTCATGGAAAACGCTTCATGGTAATGGAACGTCCGGCGATGGCAATGATAAAAGTCTCGTCGATCAAGGTGCAGGCGCAGCCGCGTAGGGCTTTAGCTTGGGCGAGGGGTCATCGGCGTCGAGTTGCCAGGCGCGACGGGTCTTGAAATATTTCAGCAGTTCCTGATTGTTGGCGTCTCCCATATCGCGCGCCCAAATTACTTTCGCGCTGTCGATGGAGGCGCGATTCCATACCCATTCGCGATGTAAGTCGTGATTCGGTCCATAGCGGACCAGAACCAATTGTTGGCCCGGCATAGCCCGCAATTCCCGCAGGACGGCCGCGCGTTCCAGATTGCCTCGCGGCCACGCCGCTTCGATCGGGGTATGAGTGGCTGCCCCTGCGACGCGGATAACGATCATGAAGCACGCCAGGATGGGAATGGCGCGAACGGTTTGCCTGCCAACCGTTCCACGGGTGTGCAGGTGCCGGAGTCCTTGTGTGAGCAGGATGTAGAGCGCGCCAGTCGCGGGGGAAAAATAGTGCGGCAAAGTCCACGTCTGTACCGCGAATCCAGCGATCATGGCGGCGCAGATGGCCACTGGCAATCTCATTTTGCGCTGCCGGATTATCCAGGGAAGCGGGAGGAGGGGAATGGTAAGCAGTGGACCTAAATAGAATCTCCACCAGTCGACAAATTTGCCGGCGCCACGTTCCAGGTAACCTCGCACGGTTTCATTGCGCTGAAATTGCGCGGTTTCCAGCCGATAATAATCGCGCATGATGGCGTGATGATACTCAGGTTCGGGACGAAGCTTCTCCCAGATAAAATACGGGGCAGCGGTATACTGAGCGCGATTGACCTGGTAAGTCATGCGAACTGGCGAACCCGTGACCCGCTCGTAATAATAAGCAGTGGCGAACGCTCCCGCGGCCAGCACAACCAAGATCACCGAGAGGGTAGGTAGCACCTGGTTCCATTCAGGATGGTGCTTGGCAAAGAGCCAGAGGAGCATCGCGATAGCCACGGGGATACCGAATATCATGCCTTCATAGGGGCGGCTGTTCGCCAGCAACACGAGTCCCAAGGCCAGCACCAGGCCATGACCCGGATGCATTCTCTTGCGAAGGCGCGGCCACGCTCCCAATACCAATGCTCCCCCGAAGGCGGCGATGGACGCGCACCAGTACGTGTTCATCCAGTAGCTGAGAATGCCCACTCGCAACGCCGCCAGTACTGCACCGAGGAGTGCCGACGTCGGCGGTACCCAGGCTTGCAGCATCCAGCAGATCGCCCAGCACGTCGCCGCCGTGATCAGCAGCTGTCCGATCCATGGATGGCCGAGAACTTGTCCGGCTGCGAGTACCAAGCCCTGCGCCGGTGGGTACATGGACATGTAGGTCGGGTGCTGAATCACGTGGAAGGTCTCAAAATGAATCCACATCGGGTGCGTAGGATTCGTGAGCCTGCCGTGCGCAAACGTGTCGCCCGCGAGCAAATAACTGAACTCATCGTTCCAGCGCGGCTGAGGAACGCCGAGAACCGGAATCAGCGCCGTGCGCATTACGATGACGCCGAGCGCCACCGAAACTGCGGCAAGCGTTCGTCGCCGCGCAAAATGATGAAATGCGGCCCCGAGCGAGCGGAATGAGCCTGAGCCAGAGCGCCCTTGCGAGCGCCAGATCAGCATGGAGCTGGCGAGCATCAGCCCGAGTTCAATGATCGAGAGAAGCCACGGGCCGAGGGACGCGTAGTCGTTTCCAAGCATGGTCAGGGCTGCAGTTTCAAACTGGCGGACATAAGAAAGCCCCCTCCACGCCAACCGTGGAGGAGGCTGATTTTACCGAACTATTTGGTTGCGGCTTCACCAATCTCTTCAAACAGTCCACCGGCAATCTGAATCATTTCGTCATCCACCACGCGGTTCTTGGAGATGGCCTCGAGCAGTGGAATGGAAACAATCTTGTTGGAGCGCAGCGCGGCCATACGGCCAAATTCTCCGCGGTGCACCATGTCGATTGCGCCCAAGCCGTAACGCGTCGCCAGCACGCGGTCGAAGGCGCTGGGAGATCCGCCGCGCTGAATGTGTCCGAGGACGACCGCGCGGGTTTCGAAGCCGGTGCGCTGCTCGATCTCGCGCGCCAGCACATTGGCGATGCCGCCCAGTTTGGCGTGGCCGAACTCGTCCTTACCCATGTCCGATATCACCGGGGCGCCTGATCCGGTGGAGAATTTTGCTCCTTCGGCGACGACGACGATGGAGAAGTAGCGTCCGCGCTCGTGGCGTTGGCGGATGGATTCAGCGACCTTGTCCACATTAAATGGACGCTCGGGGATGAGAATGGCGTCGGCGCCTCCGGCGATGCCGCTGTAGAGCGCGATCCATCCGGCGTCCCGGCCCATGACTTCCACGACCATCACGCGGTTGTGAGCTTCGGCGGTGGTGTGCACGCGGTCGATGGCTTCGCAGACGATGTTGCACGCGGTATCGAAGCCGAAGGTATAGTCGGTTCCGCCGAGGTCGTTGTCGATGGTTTTCGGCACTCCCACAACGTGTACGCCCTTCTCGTGCAATTTCTGAGCGACCGAAAGTGTATCGTCGCCGCCGATCGCAACCAGGGCATCGATTTTGTGGGTCGCAATGGTTTTTATGCAGCGATCGAAGCCGTCGGGACGCTTGGAGGGATTGGTACGCGAAGTGCGCAGAATGGTTCCCCCGCGGGGCAGAATGCCGCTCACCGCGTCCAGATCCAATTCCATGCTCTTGTCCTCAATCAGGCCGCGCCAACCTTCCATGAATCCCACGAACTCGTCGTCGTAGTGAAACACTCCTTTGCGCACTACCGCGCGGATCACCGCGTTCAGCCCAGGACAATCGCCGCCGCCGGTCAAGATGCCAATCTTCATCGTCTGCTCCTCAATCCAAATATGGGTTTAAGATGAATCCGCAGAATGCACCCCGGGTATGGAGCGTCGTGGGCCCAGGGACGTGGCGTGCAGTCTTTCGGAACATCAAGAGTAACACTTCTGGAAGCGATGCTGAGCGAGGAATCGCGCGCAGAAAATCGTTCGGGTACGCTCTTTCGTACCGGGCTTCCGCAGGCTTGCGCTGCCCGCATGAATTCGCAACAATGCTCGACGGCCATGAATAAAACTTTCCGAGTGGTTCTGTGGGGAAGTGTCGTGCTGCTGGGCGCACTGGCTTTAGGGATGGTTGCGCTGCGTCGTGGAGAGCCGATCAACGCTCTCTGGCTGGTTGCCGCCGCCACTTGTTGCTACGCGCTGGGCTATAGGTTCTACAGCGCCTTCATCGCGGCGAAGATTCTTGCGGTCGATCCGCTGCGCGCTACACCTGCCGAGCGACTGGAAAACGGCCGTGACTTTCTGGTCACGAACAAGTGGGTGGTCTTCGGACATCACTTTGCCGCGATCGCGGGTCCTGGGCCCCTCGTCGGCCCGGTGCTGGCGGCTCAGTTTGGATATCTGCCGGGAACGCTTTGGGTGATTGCTGGCGCGGTGTTTGCCGGCTGCGTGCAGGATTTCGTCATCCTGCTCTTTTCGGTGCGGCGCGACGGCAAGTCGCTTACCGAAATGGCCAAGGAAGAAACCGGGCCGCTGGGAGGACTCGTCGCCTATGTGGCGGTGATTGCGATTCTGATTATCCTGCTGGCCGTTATCGCGCTGGTGGTGGTGAATGCGTTGAAAGACAGTCCGTGGGGCACATTCACCATCGCGATGACCATTCCGATCGCGCTGCTGATGGGGATTTATCTACGGCGAATTCGTCCGGGCAAGGTGCTGGAAGTGTCGCTCCTGGGATTCATTCTCGTCCTGCTGGCGATCTGGGGAGGGCAATGGGTGGCGCACAGTGCACAACTGGCGCCGATCTTTACCTTCCGCGGACAGACTCTCGCCATTCTGATATTGATCTACGCTTTTGCGGCATCCGCCCTGCC
>QHVR01000794.1 GCA_003223595.1 Acidobacteriota bacterium | reverse complement strand
CCCTCGCAGGAGTTTCTGGTTCAGCAGCGCGCTTTTGATCGGAGTTTTGCGCCCGCGGAAGAGCGAGACGAAGCGGGCCAGATCAACTTCGAGCGGTTCGACGCCGGTGGCATCGAATGCGGTGGCCACGCTCAGGCGTCCGAAGCGGCGCGGGTCAACGAAGCGCAGTTCCCGCCCTGAGGCCAGCTTGAGAATAGCGTGAGTGTGCTTCGCAATCTCGGTCTGCGGCTCGCAGACGCGCAAGCTGCCAGTCATTCCGAGATGCACGATCCATTGCACGTGAGATGCGGCGTGCAATCCGTGGCCCGCGTTGGCGAGACCTTGGGATGTACTTCGCCTGCGGCTTTTTGACTTAGGGCGCGAAAGCTTCTGCGCCTCGGGTGCAGGCTCGAGATCAAAGACAATGTGCTTGCCCATGCGCCGCACGGAAGCGATGCGGCTGCCCTCGAGAGCTTTTGCGATTTGCGCGGCGGGCGATTTGAGCGTTTCTTTTTTCTGCCCCAGCCACACGGATTCGACGAGGTCTCCGGTGACGCGCTTGGCGAGGCCGCGGGCAATGGTTTCTACTTCGGGGAGTTCAGGCATGCTCCAGAATCGCACACACTTGACAATTATCGTTATAACGACTATCGTTATAGCAGATGACGTCAGCACCCAAGCCTGTCAGCAAGCCACGAGCCGCGTGTCCCGAGGAACTCGCCTTCCTGGAGCTGCTCCGGACCAGCGATCAGCTGAATCGACGGCTAGTGCCAGTACTGAAGGCGGAAGAGCTCTCGGGGACCCAGTACAACGTACTCCGGATATTGCGGGGAGCGCCGGAGGGACTGCCCTGCGGCGAGATCGGCAACCGCATGATTACCCGTGATCCAGACATCACGCGGCTGCTGGACCGCTTGGAGAAGAGAAGCCTAATTTCTCGTTGTAGGGAGGCGAAGGACCGCCGGACGGTCCTAACCCGTATCACGCCGGAAGGGTTGAAATTGCTGTCACGGCTCGATGAACCAGTGCAGAATGCCCATCGCGAGCAACTGGGCCACCTCGGGCGGGAGCGCCTGAAAGCTCTTTGCGACTTGCTGCGTGCCGCCCGCGTCGCGACGTAGTTTTTTGTCTTCAATACTTGTTGCAACGAATCTTGTTCTGACGAATCTAATGATTCCGGAAAGGAAAACACAAATGCCCACACTCACCACCCCACAGACCGCTGTCAGCACCTGGAACATCGACGCGGCGCATTCCGTCGCCGAGTTCAAAGTCAAGCACATGATGATCTCAAACGTGAAAGGCCAGTTCACCGGAGTGTCCGGAAGCTTGCGCCTGGATGAAGACGACGTGATCAACTCGAAAATCGAAGCTACTATCGACGCAGCGTCCATCAACACAGGCGACGCACAGCGGGATGCGCACCTGAAGAGTGCCGACTTCTTCGATGCGGAGAAGTTCGCTACCCTCAGCTTCAAATCAGCAGCAACCAGGCGCAAGGGTGATGGCGAACTGGAAGTGGAAGGTGAATTGACGATTCATGGTGTCACGCGCACGGTCAAGTTCGTGGTGGAAGGTCCGACCGCACCAGGCAAGGACCCCTGGGGTAACACCCGCATAGGCATCTCTGCGAGCACGAAGATCAACCGCAAGGATTACGGGCTGACCTGGAACGCAGCGCTGGAGACGGGCGGCATCCTGGTCGGTGATGAAGTCACCATCACACTTGACGTGCAATTCATCAAGGCATGAATCAGAGGCTGCCGGCTGGGCATCGAAAGTCCAGCCGACGGTCTCATTACCAAGAAAAAATAGAGAGGTGTCCCATGTCACTCCGACCGGTAAAACAAATTCTGGAGACGCAGCCCACTATGGAAGGGGCTGGCGTCAAACTACAGCGAGCCTTTGGCTTCGGCAAGACCAAGGAGTTCGATCCGTTCCTGCTGCTGGACGATTTTCGCAACGAGCGCCCGGAGGATTACTCGGCCGGATTCCCCTGGCATCCCCATCGCGGGATTGAAACCATCACTTACGTGCTGGCGGGATCGGTCGAGCACGGCGACAGTCTCGGCAACACGGGAAAGATGACCGCCGGGGACGTGCAGTGGATGACCGCCGGCAGCGGCATTCTTCACCAGGAGATGCCTCGCGGCGACGAGCGCGGGCGAATGCATGGCTTTCAGCTGTGGGCGAACCTGCCTGCATCGTTGAAGATGACCAATCCTCGCTACCAGGACATTCCATCCAGCGCGATCCCGGAAGTCACCGAAGACGATGGCACCAAGGCGCGCATCATCTGCGGGGAGTTTTGGGGGAAGCAGGGACCGGTGGAAGGGGTCGCGGCGGATCCTGCATATGTGGACATTTCCGTGCCGCCGGGGCAGCGCAAACGAATCAAGATCGATGTAACTCGAAACGCGTTCGCGTACGTGTTCGCCGGATCGGGGACATTCCGCGATGCATCGGAGCCGCGCGCTGTGCTGACGGAGCATACCGCGAAGCCCGAGGCAGCGCCCAGGTATGACGCTCGGAATCACTCTTTGGTGCTGTTTGATCGCGGCGACGAAATCGCCGTGCAGGCTGGACCGGAGGGTATTCGCTTTCTGCTGGTCTCAGGCAAGCCCCTGGAAGAGCCGGTGGCCTGGTATGGCCCCATCGTCATGAACTACCCCGGCGAACTGAAGCAA
>QHVR01000407.1 GCA_003223595.1 Acidobacteriota bacterium | reverse complement strand
CCCACGATGCACACCGGGAGCGGATGCTGTTGCTGGGTCAGAAGGAAAACCTGCTTGCTGGCGTCGACCAGGCGGCCTACGGCGAGAACGCAGTCGTCCTTGCTCACGTAAGGATTGAAGAAGATGGGATTGCGTCCGGGATAGATTACCTCTCCCCGCGCCGGAGCACCGTAGGAATCGGAGATCTGCTCCAGCATCCATGTCGAGGGCGCGACCACAACATCGGCGCCATTCAGGCCGTCCAAGACGGTTCTTCGATACCAGGCAAGAGATTGTGCGGCCCGCGGAGGCCGCTCGTGAACGGCGCGGCTCCAAGTGATCAGATCTCCGTGCGCCATGACCACGCGGGGTACATCGACGGGCAAATTCCCGTAGCAGAAGTGATTGAGGTGCAGAACGTCTGGGCGCAGCTCCCGGATCAGAGCGGCCAGGAACTCAGATGATTCCGGAAGATCCTCTTCCGCTTCCTGCATCCACTCCAGGTGGAAGGCCGTCGGACGATAGTCAAGACCGTGGAGATGGTCCATCCAGGTCGTCTGATTGGGGAGCGGAATTTCCCCGAAGCTCACCAGAGTCACGTGCACTCCGCGTGTAACCAGCCCCGTAACCAGTTCGCGAGCATAGCTCCACGAACCAGACAAGGAATCGGCCGTTACCAGGACGTGCACAGAACCTCCGGGTCACTGCGGAACCGCGCTACACGCGCAATTCCACGACAGTACGTCCATTCTATTGGGAATCACGCGGGCGGGAAAGCGATTTCGCTACGCGGAACGCAAGAAGTGCATTGTTGCGCGTCTTTTGCGGCGCAAAAAAAGCCCGAATTCCCCCGATTCCTATTGGCTCAGAACTGGAATTTCAAGGCCAGCTGAATCAGCCGGGGAGGTTGTGCGGCCAGAATCTGATTGAAGGTCGGAGAGCTGATATCGCTGTCCGGCAGCCGAAAGTTCGTATGGTTCAGCAAGTTAAAGAACTCCGCCCGGAACTGAAACTGCGTTCCCTCGGTCAGGAGAATATTTTTAGACGCCGCGAAATCCCAGTCCGCGTACGCAGGACCTTGGGCGATGTTTCGACCGGCAGTTCCGAACTGCTGTACGGGAGAATCCGGGTTTGGTGTGATCCGTTGAAACGCCGCTGGATTGAGCCATGCATGCGCCGTCCTCGGCCCCGCATTAGGATTTTGTCCGGGAACAAGATTGGGTCGGTTGGCCGAAAAACCGGTGATTTCCGGAGCCCCACCCTGCTGGGATACGTCGTTCGAATCGAAGACGGTGAATGGAGTGCCGCTCGCGACAGTCGCTATGCCGCTCAACTGCCATGCACCCAAAATCTGTTGATACCAGCCATGTGGCTGCCTCCAGAGCGGAAGGTCCCACTGGTAGCTGATGACCAGGCGATGCCGGGAATCGAACAACGAGCGACCGCGCTCAGCCGCGAGATCAAAAGGATTCTGCGCCAGATCATTTTCTCCGGCTACAGGCTTGGCGGCCGAGCCGGTCATGTTGAATGAGGAGGCGTCATCGATCGATTTTGAGAACGTGTACGACGCCAGGAACGCCATGCCGTGGCTGAACCGCTTTCGCAAGCTCGTTTCCAAGGCGTTGTAAGAAGAATTCGCGATCCCTGCGATCAAGCCAGTTGAGGAGTAAGTACAGATGCTCGAAGCGTCGCTCAAAGTACAGCCGGAGTACAGCCTCCGCCGGTCGGCATTGCCGGAGGTCGAAAGTGGCTGACCAGTGCTGTCGAATCCGGGCACGTAGACGGCAGGATTGCCTTCGATGAAGCGCGGCAGTTTCGTCCCCTTCGTTCCCACGTATCCCACTTCAAGCAGGAAGTTGTCGCCGAACGAGTGCTGAACGTTGAGGTCCCAATCCTGCGAATAAGGGAGAGGCAGGTTTGGACTGAGCGTGAGATTGGTAAGAGGTGTTGCGAACGTTCCGGGTGCGGGAGGATTGCCAGTGAAAGGATCCGCGAAACTGGGGACGCTGATCTGCGCTGTCTGCAGATAGGGCGCCGCACTGATCGGCGCCTGCAAAGGGCCGCCCTGCCCGGTGTAGTAGGGCTCATAAAAGATTCCATAACTCGACGTCACTAGCCAGTTCGAGTTTCCAGTCGGATCCCATGCGAAACCGAAACGGGGTGCGAAGCCCTTCTTGAAAGTCGGAACCAATCCCGCGGGAACGCCCGGATCACCCGGATAGAGCAGCCCAACGGGAGCATTCGGCATTACTAAGGACTTGCGTCCGGGAATCCACAAACTCTGCCGGTTGTGAATTTCGGTGTAGGGGAACGGCAGATCGTAACGCAGACCGTAATTCAGCGTCAGCCTCGGGGTGACCTTGTAGGAATCCTGCGCGTATCCGTTCAACGCATTACCCCGGATGCCGCGAGAGAAATCGCCCCTGCCTTGCAGAAAGAACACTGGCTGACCGAACAAAAATGCGGCAAAGCCGTCCCCGGCAATGGGGAACCCCGGATCAAATACGAAGAATCCATTGGTCGCGATGCCCTGTAGCACGTTCACGTTCAAATGCTGATAACCGCCTCCGAATTTCAGGTCATGCCGTCCGCGGATCCAACTCAGGGAAGCAGAAACGTCGTAGGCATTCTCATAGGTGTCCCGAGGACCGGTGATAGGATCGCCGACGCTCGTGTATCCGTTCACCTGAATGAATGGCGGACCTACCGCGGCATCACTGCCGGGACTCTGATGATTGAGGTGCTCATCAAAAAGAAATTTATTGCGCAAGTACGATACGCGCGCCACGCCAATCAGGTCAGGAGAAAAGGTATGAGTCTCCTGTACTACCAAATTCTGGGCACGGTGATCATTGCCAACGGGAAATCCCGGGACGCTGGCGCCGGAGGTTGAGAGTGGATCCAGACGCGTGCCGTTACTGAACATGTAGCGGAAGTTCAGGGTGTCCGAAGCCGACAGGTAGTGGTCGACTTTGATTCCAAATTGATCTGTATCGTCGCGCAGAGTCTCAGTGGTGTTGTAGATGTTGGTCCCGCTGTTGGGCTCGGGGAAAAGACTCAACAGATTCTGCGAGAGCGGATTGATGAACGGCAACTGATTGTACGGAATGGGGGCTCGGGCAAATACGTTGAACAGTTGATGTGCTGGATTGTTGCAAAAGCCATTGCCATCGAATCCTTCCGGGCACAACTGTCCAAAGTTCCCTTGCCGCTCCGGCAGCGAAGGAACGGTACTTCCCTGCGTCTCTCCTTGCCGGTTGCGAAATCCCTCGTAATATCCGAAGAAGAAAGTCTTGTCCTGGCGAATCGGACCGCCGAACGTACCCCCAAATTGGTTCTGCTTCAGCGGCTCCGTCGTGGATGCAAAATAGTTCGTCGCATCGACCGCATCGTTACGCAGAAACTCCCAAAGCGAGCCGTGGAACCGATTGGTGCCAGAGCGCGTGACAATGTTGGTGGTTGAGCCCAGCGCGTTGCCGAACTCAGCGTTTGCGTTGTGGGTGAGAATTTTGAATTCGGTGATTCCGTCGAGCGGCGGCCTGAGCACAAAGCCTCCATCGACCCCATTGAAGTTATTGGCGCCGTCGATCAGAAAATTGTTGGACTCCGGCCTCTGCCCGTTCACCGCATAGGCTTGCCCGGTGCGCAGCGAACCTCCGGCTTCGGCCAGACCGGGCGTCAGAGGTACAACCCCTGGCTGCAAGAGTCCCAACTGGGAAAAATCTCGGCCATTCAGAGGAAGTTCGAGAATGTCACGCTCAGTGACGGTCTTGCCCAGACTGCTGACCGTAGCCTGAATCAGTTGAGCATCGGCTTGCACCTCGACTTTCAGAGTCTCCGCGCCCACCGCGAGCCGCACCGGCACCGTAGCGGCTTCGTTGATGTCGACAAAAATCCCCTTCTGGATGTAAGTCTCAAATCCTTTCGCGGTGGCGTGCAAAGAATAGTGCCCAACTGGCAATTCCAGCAGCAGGTATTCTCCAGAGCGATTTGCGACCGCACTGCGGGTGAGCCCAGTCTCAGATTGGATCGCGCTGATAGAAGCCCCCTGAACGGCAGCTCCGCTTGGATCGACGATTGTGCCCCGAATGCTTCCGGTGATTTGCTGAGCACAGGCGTCCAATGCCAGAAACATCAGCACAGCAAGGATTGCAGTCTTGTAAGCAGGTAAGCGTCCCACGTGTCCCCCAAGTTGCCGCGCAGGCGAATTCGAGAGGCATGTCCCCGTGCTGCGGCACGTTCCACAGCAAGCAGCGGGTCCATCGCCTCACTGACGATCAGAATGTTCTGGTTCCCAGATCCACAGAACGAGTGAGCAGCGAAACGTTAGCCGAGAGGCAATCAGCTCACAATAGCGTAAAAGTATTAACGAGTTCGCAATCAGTTAATTTCCAGGCGCAGCCGCATGGCGCGGGCAAGGTTATCAATTGCCTGAATCTTCTCCGCAGCCGGGGTAGGAACATCCGGCACGGCCATGGCCAGTTCACAAGAGAGCATCACCGCCGTCAAAGATTCCCGCATTTCGCTATTTAACTGCTCCACCACGGTGCGCACGGCGGCATTCTCCTCCCGCTTGCGGCGGTGCAGCGCCAATCGAACTTCGCGGAGCAGGCGCTCCATCCCGGTCACTGCGAAATTGAGGTAAACCGGAAAGGCGTGGCCTAAATGTTCGATCATTTGATCGCTCTCTTCCGGTTCAGTCTCCAGTAGCAACTGATCGATCACGGCTACGGCATAAGTCTCTTCGCGCAGGTGGGTGGCTGCTGCCTGCAGGGACTGCGCCCAGTGCGTTTCCTGACTGGTTTCGGCGGTCAAGCAGGCAGCGCACTCCGGTCCACGCGATGAAGGTGTGATGAGTAGAATCATGTCTTTGCCTGTGCAACTGAGGCACCAATTGCCGGGATTGAAAGCAGGGCATTTGCGCTATGCAGCGCGCTCGCGCGTTCCCTTCCCGGCAACTCCCGCCCAAATAGGAATTCAGAATCGGGCCTTAGCTCAAGTAACCCTGAGCCGCATAATCTTTGAGCTTGCGATAAAGCGTTGTTTTACCGATGCCAAGGAGCCGCGCCGCTTGCAGTTTGTCCCCGTGGAGTTCGGAAATAGCGTGCAGGATCGTCCTCTTCTCCAACTCCGCGATTGGCAGGATCTTGGCGCTTCCATTCCCGTTTGCAGACGGGGAGTCCTGCTGCGGCAAGTCGGCGATCTCAGGTGGGAGATCGATGGTGTGAATCAGCGGGCCACTGGTAAAGGCATAGGTGCGCTCCAGGCAATTCTCCAGTTCGCGCACATTGCCCGGCCAGTCGTAAGCCAGCATGGCTTTCAGGGCGTCGTCACTGAGCATCTTTTCCTGTCCTGAGGTGCGTGTCATGCGCTCGAGAAAGTGTCCGATCAGCAAGGGAATGTCCTGGCGGCGCTCGCGTAAGGCGGGGATCCGCAAGTTGAGCACGTTGAGACGAAAATACAGGTCGCGCCGGAAGCTGCCCTGCATCACTGCGTGCTCCAGATCGCGGTTCGTGGCTGCCAGAATACGGATATTGATAGGCACCCGCCGGGTGCTGCCCACCGGGCGGATTTCCTTCTCCTGAATCGCGCGCAGCAGTTTGGCCTGCAGATCAACCGGAAGTTCTCCAACTTCGTCCAAGAAAATCGTTCCGCCCTCCGCCATGGATAGCAATCCGTCCTTGGATTGGTTCGCCCCCGTGAATGCGCCCCTGACGTATCCGAACAATTCGCTTTCGATCAACGTGGGCACCAGAGAACCGCAATCCACAGGAATGAATGGCTTGTCGCGAAAAGGCCCGGAGTAATGGATGGAGCGCGCGACCATCTCTTTTCCGGTGCCGCTCTCGCCTAGAATCAGGACCGGATGAACACTGTTTGCCGCTTTGGCAATGATCCGGTACAGCTTCTCCATTTCCGGCGCGCGTCCGACAATCCCCCCGTACCCCTGTTTGGATTTCACCTTCTCGCGGAGCATTCGGTTCTCTGACTTTAACTTCAAGTGACTGGCAACGCGGTCCAACAGCAGCTTGAGTTCCTCGACGCTGAATGGTTTGGTGACATAGTCGTATGCTCCATTTTTCATCGCCTGCACTGCAGATTGAACGGTTCCAAATCCGGTCACAACCACCACCACTGCTTCCGGACGGCGTTCCTTGATGCGGCGCAGAGCATCAAGCCCTCCGCCGCCGGGCAGGCGCAGATCGAGCAGAACTGCATCGAAGTTCTGAGCATCCAAAGCACGGAATGCCTGCTCGGCCGAATCGGCCATGTAAGCCGAATAGCCCAATGAGATGGCAACTTCCCGGCAGGCTTCGCGAATGGCCCGTTCGTCATCCACGATTAAAAGGTTCAGGAAATTCGCAGGTTCAATTTGCGGGGTGGTATTGATGGGCAGCAGTGCTGCAGACGTCATGGCCATGGCGGATCAGTCCTCTTCTTCAGATGAAAGTACTTCCCGTTTTACCGGGGAATAAAATTGGTGGCCGCTCGCTACCTCGGTTTCGGCCGGCACAGCAAGAGGAAGCAGTACGCTCACTCGCGTGCCCTGGGCAGGTTCACTGCTGACATCGATGAGCCCGCCGTTCGAAGTCACAATCTCGTGAACCGTCGCTAGTCCGAGCCCCGTTCCCTTTCGTCCTTTTGTGGTAAAGAAAGGCTCGAATAAATGGGCTCGGGTGGCCTGATCCATGCCGCCGCCGTTGTCTTGCACCGAGAAAAGCACGCATGGCAATGATGCTTGGCTAGCTCGGCCCAGCGCTGATTCGGTCAACGCCTGTAATTTGCAGTTGCGAGTTTGAACCGTGATCTGTCCTCCGCCTGGCATAGCATCCCGGGCGTTCAGCACCAGATTGAGCAGGATCTGCTGAGCCTGCGTCGCGTCCAGCCTGGTTACTCCCAGGTGTGGATCAAGACGAAACTGCAGCTGGATGTCTTCTCCCACGAGCCGCTCCAGCAGGTTGCGCATACCTTGGGCGACCTCATTCAGCGAAAGGAGCGGTCGCCGATGGCTCCGTGGGCGCGTGATCGCCAGCAATTGCTTTACAAGACCGCTCGCCTGGAGGGCCGCTTTGCGAACTTCTTCAGCATATTTGCGGGCTGCATGGAGCGAATCCAGGCTTGCCATCAGCAAATCGCAATCGAGCAGCACACCCGTAAGAACGTTGTTGAAATCATGCGCAACTCCGGCCGCTAGTCTTCCCAAGGACTCCAGTCTTGCTGCCTGCTGCAGACGTTCTTGGACTTCGGGAGAGCGCCGGATTTCTTCAACCATAGCCAACACGGACCCGGCTTCGCCATTTCGAGCCGGGACTCTCCATAGGGTCCAGCGTAGGGAGGCGTTGTTCGTAATGTCAGCGTTCCCTGCGAATTGCACGGTGTCGCGCTTGCCGGCAAGCAGGCTCAAGAGCTCTTGTTCGGCTTCCCTGCTGTCCCGGACAGCAATGAGATCGACTAAGTTCGGCTCCTCCCGGGTCTGAAGTGGCAAGTGCAGAATTCGTTGCAGAGCCGGATTGGTCGCTATTACCTGTCCCGAAAGGCGGCACTGGGCCAAACCGACCGGGGCCTGCTCGAAAAAGGAATTGAATTCGGTTTGGGGAGGCTCCCATGCCCAGGTGATTTCGCTGATTGCACTCATGGATTCACTCTGCTCGGAATAAAAGTCGGAAGGAAGCGCGAATTGGGCTGCTTCCGACCTTGGTTTTCCCAAAATGGGACGGATAACAGCGACCTCTGCTCCAGTTCCGAACCCAACTATAGACAGACGCAGTTGTGCCAGCGAAGGGCAGATGTCACCAAAAACAAAAATTATCCTGTGGAAAACTCGGGGGGGACCTCAGCGGGTAACGGGAACTGGCACTTTGGAAGTCTCAGCAGTGTCAGCCAAACGGAAAGTAAGCCGACGGCCCTGCTCCAGATGAATGACCGAGATGGGCTGATTGCCCAAGGGAGCCTCACGTGCGAACAGGCTGGCGGTTTGCACGGCCACGCGGCGATCTCCAATGTCCACTGACTGGAGAGCCAGCCGTACGTACCCGCGATTCGGCTTGATTCTCGAAGTTTGAGCGGACTCTACGCGTCCTGCTACATTGGCGCCTTTAGGAATGATGATGTTGCCGTCCATCACGACTGGTTGCTCGACCACCGCTTCGAAGGAGCCCTCTGAAGGCGAAGTACTCGCATAAACCGACGTCTTCAGCCGAACTGTAAGTAGAGTGCCCGCTGGCAGTTCTTGAAGAGTTCCGCGGAAATCGTTCCCGGTTGCCGACCGGCGGCCTGCCGGCCAGTGAACGCCAGTTCGCGAAAGTTCGGGGACCGTCTGATCGCTCGCGGCTTGCAGGGAAGTGGCGGGCAACTCAGTCTGTGCTGAGTTGGGGTCGCCCGGAATCACATCGGGTCGGGAACAGCCAAAAGCGGCAAACAGCATCGAGAAGGCGCACGCAGCCAGTGCGGCACGCCACCCTCGCGTAGATGTGATCCCCTTGCCCATTCCTTATCCATGGCAAGCCGAATACCAGACAGAATGCCAAGGATTCATAGAGATAGCGATAGCAGCCAGGGATACTCTATGTAGATTTTTCACGTCGAAGCCTCTTTCCGGGAGGCACAAAAAACGGCGGAGGCCGTATCAAGCCTCCGCCTTAGATGGAACTGCTGAGAATTCTCAGCGGCGCTACGGTTTCTTCGTCGCTTTTTTCGGACTCCGCTTCACAGGCGCTTTCTTGGGCGCTTCGCGGCCGCCGATCAAGCTTAGTGCATCGGTTGAATTGAACGGGAACTGCCGAACTGACGTTTCCGCCTGCCCCGCAGAGTTTAATGTGATGTCCACACGGCGATTGCTGGCCATGCGGATCACGACGATCCTGGCGAGAGCTCGTTTCCGCTCTTCCGTGGTCAGGTCCGGGTTTTGTTCAATGGACTGCTTCACTTCGTCGGTGGTGAGATTGTGTTCCTTACCGAGCGCCTTAGTGTCGATCGCCGACTCGGGAACACCGTTCTCGACCAGGAAGCCCTTGACCCGGGCCACACGACGTTCGGTGAGCACCTGGTTAAAGGCAGCACTGCCGCGCTGGTCGGCGTGACCTTCCAGCGTGATGTGCGCGTCGGGCTTGGCCTGCAGGTACTTCTTGAAGTCAGTGGCCATAGTCAGCAGGATTTTCTGTTGTGAGGGCAGCAACCCTGCATTCGGATCCTTCGCGGTGGGCTGTCCAGTCGGGAAGTAAACGCTGTGCAAAGCCAGCCGCGCCTCGAGGGCTTTATCCACTGGCGGCGGAGGAGGATTCTGAATGGTGACTTGCGTGGACGCTTGCCCCGTCAGGTTACGGGAGTCCGTACAAGTCGCGGTCACGGTCACAGGTCCAGGTGGCAAGTCGGCGGTGTTTAGAGTAGCCGTATTGCCGGATCCGGTGACGGTACCGGACGTGGAAGTCCAATTCGCCACTGAGACGGGTGCGCCGTCGGGACTGGTGCAATTCGCTGTCAAGCTGACCGTGCCGCCTGGCGTGAGTTCGGTCGGATTCGCGGACATGGACATGGTCGGCGGATTCTTCGGCGGAAGCGGTTTTACGGTGTAGTTTGCGCTGCAACTTGCCTCGTTGTTGGCCTTGGCCTTCGGATCGGTTACGTGCGCAGTGACCGTATAGTTTCCGGGTGCTACGTTGTTCGTGTCGATGTTTGCGGAGGTCTCTTTCCCGGTGACCTGCCCACCATTTCCGGTCCAGGCATAGTTCACGCTGTGCTTCGGATTAAAGTTGCTTGCCGTAACGCTCGCAGTCAACGGTTCCCCCACCATTACTTCGGTCGGCTGCACCGAACAAGCAGCGGTTGGAGTCAGCGCGGGCGCACCTCCCCAGCTGAAGACCACCCCCGTACCTAGACGAGCGCCATTAAGCGTGGGCCGCCGCAGGTCAGGAAACTCGGGAGCCGCGTACGAGGCATAGTTGTGCCGAGCGAAGACATAATTCGCCTCGAACACTCGCCAGGAAAAATTCTTGGTAAATGGCAAATCCCAGCCGCCGCCCAGAATGGCTCCGATTCCGTCGACGCCGTTGGGCAATCCCTTCACCGAGAAACGGTTGTAGCTGAGCAAAGCGTGCAGGAAGATATTCGAGCCCTCGGTGCGCCACATAAAGCGCGGCCCGGCAGAAAAGGTGCTTTCGTAGTTGCTGTTGCCCCAGCTGTGTCCCAGATCGAATTCGGCTCCCCAATGGCGATCGAAGTTGTAAGTAAATGCTCCTCCGAAGCCGGTCGACATATCCGGAACTTTGTAAGGAGTAGGATTGTTCGGATTGCCAAAGGGGGCCGGCACGGTCGCGCCGGGGTGTGTCCACTGATAGCCAAGGTAAACGTCATACTTCGGAACGGTATCGCTCTGAGCAGAGGCAGAGGTGGAAAACGCTATCATTGCGGCACTTACGGACAGGACAGCTGCGAACAGCGCTCGCCCGCTTTTGCGAACTTTCATGACGACCTCCAGACGTAATCATCCGATTGCTGCTGCAGCCCGGTGGTCGCGGGCAATCGCAGCAATCTGATTGAGAAATAGACCTGTTCTGTGGAACGCAGAATTCTATATTACGGAAAAGGAGAGGGAAAGCGGCGTAAGGGTATTGGCGAGATAGGCACGCCCACTGGTGCATGTTGTCTCAAAAAGAAACATGATGGACAAACCAGGCGTCCAGCCCGGTCCGGCACAGACCTTGTGCCGGTGGGGATGGCCGCGTATCTTGGAGTTCGATGCGCAGGCTAGTTCCCGCCCGCGGCAAGCACCTGCAGCCCGTACCGCCAACAAGCAGATGAGCCACGAAAAAATATTAATCGTCGAAGATGAAGAGAACGAACGCTCCGGCTTGGCCGAATTGGTGACCTCCTGGGGTTATCGCGTTGAAACGGCTGCAGACGGCACCGAAGGACTGGAAAAAGCTACCCAATGGGGTCCCTCGCTAGTCGTCACCGACCTGAAGATGCCCCGCATGGGCGGCATTGAATTACTGGGCCATCTGGCCGAGCAAGCGCAGACGATTGCCGTCATTCTGGTCACAGCGCAAGGCACAATTGACAGCGCGGTACAGGCCATGCGCATGGGGGCCTACGATTACATCACCAAGCCAATCGACACCAACCGCCTGAAAATTATCCTCTCAAATGCGTCCGCGCTGCTGGGGACACGGGCGGAACTGGAGGCCACTCGTCGGCGGCTCCGCGACACCGGTTCGCTCGGTAAACTGAGCGGAGCCTCGCGCAAAATGCAGGAGATCTTCCGCCTCATTGAAATGGTGTCGCCGAGCACAGCCTCTGTCTTGATCACAGGCGCAAGCGGGACGGGTAAGGAACTGGTCGCCCGAACCATCCACGAACTCAGCCCGCGCAAGGATCGGCCGTTCGTAGCCATCAACTGTGCGGCAATTCCCGAAACCCTGATGGAAAGCGAGATCTTCGGCCACGAGAAGGGAGCGTTTACCGGAGCCCTGGAGCGCCGGACCGGTTGCTTCGAACTCGCCGAGGGCGGAACGCTGCTTCTGGACGAAATTGGCGAGATGCCGATCGGCACGCAAGCCAAGCTTCTCCGCGTCCTGGAAGACCGGAAGCTTCGACGCCTGGGAAGTAAAGTGGAGACGTCGGTGGATGTGCGCGTGCTGGCTGCGACCAACAAGATTCCCGACGAAGCTGTGTCGCGAGGCGAATTGCGCAGCGATCTTTATTACCGGTTGAATGTTTTCAACATCCACATGCCGCCGCTGCGCGAGCATAAGGAAGACATTCCATCTCTGGTGCAATTGCTGCTGGCCGAAATGAGCGGGAAGCACGGGCGCAAGGTGTCCGCCGTCAGCGAGGCGGTCCTGAACCAGTTCACCAGCTACTCCTGGCCGGGAAACGTACGTGAACTGCGTAACACGATCGAACGCGCCGTTATTGTCTGCGATTCCGGTGCCATTGAAACTAAGCATCTTCCTCCGGGATTTGGACAGGCCCCACTGCGGACCGCCGCCAACGATCCCGACGCCGTTCGGCTGGGTGTGGGGACTACCGTGGAGGAAGCAGAGAGGATGCTGATCCTGAAAACGTTGGAGGCAACCAGCAACAACAAGACCAGAGCGGCGGAGATTCTTGGCATCAGCCTCAAGACGCTGCACAATAAACTGAAAGAGTACGGCAGTTCTGCGCCGGAAGCTGGCAAAGAGGAAGTGCCAAGCAGCTAGGGTTTTCTCAACGCGCGCTCATCATGCGACGTAAAACCATCATCGTGCTGGTCATCACCCTTATGGTGACAGTGCTGGTGTCGGCGTTCTCGTACTTGTATATTTCCCAGATTTTGCGTCTGCGCATTGTCAGTGCCTATGAGACCGCGACCAGCCTCACGCATCAGTTGGCCTATGCGGCGGGAAACGCCGTGCCCGATTTCAGCAGCACATCGGTGGATACCAGTGATCCCGCGGCCCTGCGGCGCGCTCTTGCAGATTACGTTCAGACCGACGTCAGCCTCAACAATTTGCTGCAATCCATTCCGGGCGATTGGCGGTACATCTACTACGTAGCCGTAGTGGACACCACGGGCAAGGCGCTGCTCCACACAAATGCCGCGCTGGTGGGAAAGATGGCCCCTCCGCATCCCGATTTCGAGCAGATCCTCAGGGCAAGATTCCGCGAGCAGATTCGGCTGGTATTCAGCCCGGCAGCGGTATATGACGTCAGTTACCCATTGGAGCTCAATGGAGCACCATTTGGCACGATCCGCATCGGAGTGCAAACCGTCTTTCTGAAGAGCGAGGTACAGGCACGCCTGATGCGCTCGCTGTATATCTCTATCGCACTCATCTTTGTGTCGCTATTCCTAGCTGCTGGCATTTCCAACCTTGCGCTCGGGCCGCTGAAAGAAATCAGCCGGAACCTGGATAGCGTCAGCGCCGGCGAGTCTCAATCCATTGCGGGGGATGAATCGCAACATGATGAATACGGACTGGTAACGCTGAAAATTGCCAATCTTGGCCGCCAAATTCGGGACAGCCGCGAAATTTTCACCGCGCTCAAGGATAACGTCGATCAGCTCATGTCCAAACTGCAAGATGGGCTGATGCTGTTCGATCGCGATTCGCGTGTCGTGCTGGTGAGCGCTCCGCTCGAAGGTTTCTTGAACCGCCCCCGAAGAGAACTGCTCGGCCGCACGGTGCAGGAGTTGTTCGATCGCAAATCCATGTTCGGATCTGCCTTGCTGAATGCATTCGAACGAAAGCGTCCCATCTCGCAGCGTGAGTTCGAAACCACGTCGGGAAAACGGGTTCAGCTTTCGCTTGACTTTGTGCAGGAACAGACCTCGCAAATCGGGGCTTTACTGATCATGCGCGATGCGGAATCGGTGCGGCGCATCGGAGATGAGATTGAGATGTCTCGCCGCCTCTCCGCCAGCGGACGACTTACGCGTGGCGTCGCGCACGAGGTGAAGAATCCCATCAACGCCATTGTTCTGCATCTGCAACTGCTGCAGAACAAACTGGCGCAGCAAGAACCGGACACGCGCCGCCACGTCGATATCATCGACAGCGAGATTCGCCGGCTCGATCGTGTCATTCAGACCCTGGTGGATTTCACCCGCCCGCGCGACCTCCATCTGGAAGAGATGGACCTGCGGCGGTTGCTCGACGATGTTGCTCTGCTCGCGGGTCCCGATGCCGAACAACACGGGGTTACGATTGAGCGGCACATGGACGAATCGCCGTTGCCAGTGAAAGTGGATTCTGATCTGATGAAGCAGGCATTTCTCAACGTCGTGATCAATGGCGTTCAGGCGATGCCGAATGGCGGCCTGCTCACAATTTCCGCTCACCGCGACAATGATGTCATCATTGTGGAAGTGCAGGATCAGGGAGCGGGAATTCCCAAAGAATTGCACGATAAAGTCTTCGAACTCTACTTCACCACGAAGACAGAAGGAAGCGGCATCGGGCTGGCGCAAACTTATCAAATCTTGCAATGGCACTACGGCTCGGTGGACTTCCAATCTGCCGAAACCACCGGCACTATTTTTCGCTTTCAAATTCCCGCCATGGGGCCATTACCCCAAGGTAATTCGGAGTACGAGGCGGACACCGCCGCATCTCACCGTGGAGATTAGCCCGCATCGCGCGGCATTCGTATGTCACGTTCCTGACAAAGGCGTAAGATTATTTGACCGTCGCGCGGGACTCCTGTATGACTCTGGCCGCAATTTTGATCTTATTGCCGTTCTTATCGGGTACGGTTTCACCATCGCACGCTGCGCAGAGTGCCGAAACGCAGACTTCCCAGCCGCCTGCGTCACAAACGATCGAGCCGTCTTCGCAGTCTCCGTCAGCAGCTCCATATGACGCAAAAGCGGTGCCAAACAAACGTGCTTCCGGGTCGAAGAAGACCCGCGCTGCCTCTCGGCGAAGGAGAAAGAGGTCCACGGTTCCCCCCTGCCAAAGCTCTTCGTCGCAGACCGCGATGGCGAACGTTCCAGCACCATCGGACCAAGCGTCTGCTGCTCCGACTCCCGCCAAGGACTGTCCACCACCCAAAATCATTGTGCGTCAGGGCGGTTCCAAAGAACCGAGCATTCAATTGGCCGGTGGACCTAGTGCAGAACAGGCGGCACAACAGCGCAATGCCATTAACCAGTTGCTGGGAGTTTCAGACCAGAACCTCAAGAGGGCCGCGGACATGCAGTTAAGTGCAGCCCAGCAGGACACCGTCTCTCAGACACGGCAGTTTATGGAACAATCGAAAGCCGCGATGGCAGCTGGGGACTTTGAACGCGCCCGCACATTCGCGTGGAAGGCGCAGTTGCTTTCCGAAGATTTGGCAAAACCAGAGAAGTAGCTCGACCTCGAAGACCTTCAAATCCCGAAGCTTGGGCCTGACACTACTTCCCTTTCGACCGCGCGCTATTTACCTTCGTGAGCAGATCCTGGGACATGGCCTGCAGCGGCCCTGGAATTTTGACCGCCTCCGTCAGTACTTCGCGTGCCTCGGTCAGTTTGTTCAGCTTGCCGTAGGCGAAACCCAGGCCGTAAAGAGCGCGAGCATACTGCTGCTCATCTTGTCCCTTGAGCAGCCCCGCGGCGGTCTTGAGCTCAGGAATCGCGGCCGTAGTTTTCTCCTGTTTCAGGTATGCCCATCCAATGGTGTTATGTGCCGCGCCCGCCGAGAGCTTGCGGGACTTGTCGGCATCCGCAGCATCCGGTTTGGCGACCTCAATCGCTTTCTGCGCGAACGTGATTGCCTTGGCTGAACTGTTCGAGTCCGCATAGTAGCTCGCCATTAAGAGCAATGCGGGCAATGAGTTCGGATTCGCAGCCAACGTCTTTTCGCCGAATGACACCAGCCGAGTGGGATCATTCAACTGCCCGGGCCCCAAGGTGTACATCGCGTAGTTGGAAACCTGGTCACTGAATTTCGACTCGGGATAAGCGGAAGTAAACCGCTCGATTTCAGCCATGCGATTCTTGGGATCTGTTTCTGCAGTAATCGAGTTGAATCCGCTGGTCTCCAGGAACTCGCAATTATTCTGTGCGGCAGCTTTTTCGTCGGCGATTTTGCGGCTAAAGTCCTCGTCGCTCATTCCATCGGGCTTACTCTGTTTGGCGATGGAATTACAGACCTCGCCGCCCGTGGCGGCGTAATCCATCAACTTCAGATTGTTTTTTGCTTGCTGGGCGATCCCAACCTGCGAAACCAGAATGTCGAGATTATGCGGCGAGCCACCCAGCGCCTTGTCGCCATAATCGAGGGCCTTCGGCATATCCCCGCTCCCCTGATAGGCCTGCGCGAGTTGCCAATTTCCATAAGCGACCGCCTGGGGATTTGCCGAGTACTTCTGCACGAAATCCTCATACATCGCCAACTTCTTTTGCGTGTCTTGCTCGGTGGTGATGGCCTGCAAGGCGTGATCCTCATCCGTACCTGCAGCGATCACGATGCGGTCACCCTGTGCACTCGCCTGAGAAATTGTGAATACTAGAGAGGAAAGTAGACTCAACAGCAAGGATACTTTGCAGCGTCCCATAGCCCGCCTCCGGCATACGAGAAAAGTAACTTCAGTCCAAGCACGCGAATCGTAGCGCCGAATGGGCCTGCGCGCAAGGGCCGGAGTCACTTTTTAGATCCCGGTCGCCACGACAGGCGGAGTAGACTTTGTAATTGTGTAATTTGGTAATTGGGTAATTTGGAAGCCTAACCGCTCCTGTCTGCTTGCGCTCCGAGGCTGAATTCCACAACTCAACTCAGCTACAGTAGAGGGGATGCGTGCCAGTTTCGGCAATCGTCCGTTGCGTTTCGTCTTCGCCGCCAACCTCGTCTCGATGGTGGGCAGCGGGATGAATTCGGCTGCCGTTGCCTGGTACATCCTTCAAGCCACGCATTCTGAGGTCGCGTTGGGAACGTTTGCGGTTCTGCAGACCCTTCCCGCCATGCTCATGCTTCCGTTCACCGGAGTGGTGATCGACCGCGAAGACCGTCGACGGCTTGTCATGTGGCTCGACTCGGTACGCGCTCTGATTATCCTTACTGTGGCCATTCTCGCGTTCCGGCATCGGGTACAGGTTTGGCAGCTTTATCTGATGAACACTCTGGTGGCTGCAGGGTTCTGGATGTTTTGGCCCACAATCACCGCACTCATTCAGGAACTCACCCCGGAAAGCCAGTTCGTGCAATCGAATACATTCCTGCTCGCGGGCGTGCAAGGGGGATTCCTGATCGCGGGAGCGATTGTCGGATTTATTTACGACCACATCGGGCTCGGCGGAGTTTTGCTGCTGGACGTATCGACTTACGTGGTCTCGTTCCTCTGCTACTTCGCGGTTCGCAAGGGGAGGCATGTCGTCATGCGACCAGAGGAATTGCGGGCCGATATCGTAGCGGCGGAAACCCAGTTCCAGCGATTTTGGCGCGAAATGCGAGAGGGCCTGCACTTTCTCCGCGAACATCGAGCCGTCGTTCTGCTGGGCGCAAGCTGGGCCCTGTTCGTAGGGGCAATGGTCACCGGCGTGGTCGTCACCCCCTCTCTGAGTGACCGCGTGTTTCATGCTGGAGCGAAGGGATATGGCTGGTTGAACGCAGGATGGGGCACGGGAGCTTTCGTCAGCGTATTGTATGCACCAAAGCTGATCGGGATGCTGGGCGGCCGTCGCGCGATTGCCTTCTCCATGGCTCTGCTGGCAGCCTGCGTCGCGTTCGCACCCGTCTCAGGCGTTTTCGTGCTCGCGATCGCGACCTACTTCGTTATGGGATCCGCACGTGGTGTGGGTGGTGTGGCCATGAATACCAATCTTATGGAGATGGTCCCGAAACATCTGATGGGCCGGGTGCAGAATGCCTTTTATTTCTGCGGCACGTTCCTGCAACTGGTGCTCGCGGTTAGCGTAGGTGCGGTCGCACACAGAGTGAGTCTGGTTCTCGCCTTCGCCATCTTGGCCTGTGTCTACGCGATGTCGTTCCTCGCTTCGAGTTGGCCAATTGAAGCGGACATCGCGAAGGAAGTCGCCGCGGATTGAGAAATTGGATAATTGGATAATTGAAAACCCAGCGGTAGAGTGGTCTTAAATTACTCAATTACGAAATTACCCAATTACCAAATCTTCCCCGCCTGCTATTCTTTTTGATTCCTAAGGAGCCGACATGTCCTCTGATCTCCAGGGCCGTACTGCCGTTGTGTTCGGAGTCGCCAATAAGCGTTCTATCGCGTGGTCCATTGCGCAGGGACTGCACGCGGCCGGCATGAAGCTGGCCATTACCTATCAGAACGAGCGCCTGGAGCAGGAAGCCAGAGACCTGATTCTGTCTCTTCCGGGAGCACAAGGGTTTATGTGCGATGTTTCGAAAGATGAGGATATCGAGCGCCTTTTCGCCACTCTTCAACAACGGTATGGCAAGCTGCATGCCGTGGTTCACTCTGTCGCGTACGCGCCGGCGGAAGAATTGAAAGGCGATTTCGTCAACACCACCCGTGAAGGTTTCCGGGTCGCGCATGACGTGAGCGTTTACTCGCTGATTGCCGTGTCGCGCGCGGCCGTACCGCTTATGGAAGACGGCGGATCGATCATTACCATGACCTACTACGGTGCCGAGAAGGTCGTGCCACACTACAACGTGATGGCCGTCGCCAAGGCAGCGCTGGAGTGTACGGTGCGCTATCTCTCGTATGATCTGGGCAAGAAGAAGATTCGAGTCAATGCAATTTCGGCAGGGCCCATTAAGACTCTGGCGGCCCGCGGCATCTCAGGACTGGGAGACATGCTGAGGTCCCACGCGGAGCGCGCGCCGCTGGGCCGCAACGTCGAGGTGGCGGAGGTCGGGTCCACGGGCGTGTTTCTCGCCTCCGATGCGAGCAGCGGAATCACCGGCGAAGTCATCTACGTGGACTGCGGCTACAACATCATGGGATTCTGATTGTAAAATCAATTATGCGCCGGCGCCTTCAATTTGCCCTATTCGCCCTCGCGATTCTTTTCGCGATGGTGCGTGAGTGGAATGCTCCGGTCGCCTGCGCCCGCTCGATTCTGCTGCCTGCCCGCAATGCGCAAAACACCCGCTAGGCGCTCACCCGAATCGTCCGTTCCGTTTCGCCAGTCCGATCAAAAGAAATCTCCACATCTCGTTCCGCGGTCAGCCAAGGAAATTTTTCTCCCCATTCAATCAAGAGAATGGAGTTCTCCGAGCGTAAGTCATCCAAAGCGAGAGTTTCTAGTTCGCGAGGAGTATCGATGCGATACAGGTCGATATGGTAAAGAGTAGCTTTCGGCCCGCGGTATTCATGGATCAGGGTGAAAGTAGGGCTGGTGACATCTTCCTCAGCGGCGGCCTCAAATGCACCCGCAATTCCTTTGACCAGAGTGGTTTTTCCGGCGCCAAGATCGCCGCGCAGCAGGACGAGTTTCGGTGGGACCAGCAGGCTGCCAAGGGTGCGGCCGAAAGCGATGGTCTCCTCGGCCGAATGAGTCGCGATCTCTTGTAAAACTCTATTCGAGATTTTTTGCTGACTCACCCAAACAGTATAGCGGGACAGCGAAAGACAGCCTGCGTCAGCTGTCCGGCGGTGGCCCACTCGGCAACGGGTGGAGAACTTACGTGGAAAACGCGCCCGACCTCATTCCCAGTGCGCTGCGCATGGCCACGTGATCGAGTGAGTTGCGCAGACGTCGGTGATCGTCATCTTCAAGCGCTACGAAGCGGAAGGGCTGTAGCACGCCGTCGGGCATACTCCGCATCGGGCTGAGAACTTCGGCCATGCCGTGCACCGGGCCCGATTGGGTTTGGAACGCGACTTCCACGAAGTCGCCTTGGGCGAGAGATTCAGCCAGACGCAGCAGCCCGCCCGTAACCGAAACGCTTTGCAGTTTGGCCTTCGTGCGGCGTCCATCTTCCAGACGAATCGCAGCCAGGACAGAATCGCCGAGCTGCACCCGGGAAGCGCGCCGCGTAGGGTGCGGTTGGGGGAAGTGGGTCATAGGTTCAGACTAATATGGCACTGACGTGCTGTTAACGAACAGATTACCAAGGCTCGTTGTCCAGATTCCTCCTCACCACCCACGCGTAGTGCGGCGCATCATGCACCGTAAGAGGCACTTAGAGGGCTATTAACTTGTAAGTTAATGTCCCTCCAGAATGCCTGTTCCAATCTCGCGATACGCTCTGCTGATATGCTGACGCAACTCCGGAGGGACTTATGCTTCGCGTTCTGTGGCTGGCATTCATGACGGCACTACTGCTGAAGACAATGTGCTTCGCTGGAGGCGCGTCCGAGCAAACTGCTGGCGCGCTGCGGGTTGGGATTGTCGGTCTGGTTCACGGACACGTGCATGGATTTCTCGAGCAGTCCCGCCACAGTCCCGAGATTGAGATCGTCGGAATCGCTGAACCGGATCGGCAGCTTCTGGCCCAGGCTGCGGTGAAGTATGGGTTCCCTCAGTCGCAACTATTCACCGACCTGGAAGACATGATCGCGAAGGCGCACCCGCAGGCCGTTCTGGTCTACACGAACACCTACGATCATCGCCGGATTGTGGAGATCTGTGCTCGTCACGGCGTACACGTGATGATGGAAAAGCCTCTGGCGGTGAGCCTTGAAGATGCGCTGGCGATCGAGAAGGCCGCGCGGGCGGCGAAAGTCCACGTGCTGGTGAACTACGAGACTTCCTGGTACCGGAGCAATCACGCCGCCTACGATCTGGTTCATGACAAGGCATTGGGAAACATCCGTAAGGTGGTGGTACATGATGGCCACCAGGGCCCGAAAGAAATAGGCGTGCAACCTGAATTCTTTGCGTGGCTCACCGATCCGAAACTCAACGGCGCAGGCGCTCTTTTCGATTTCGGGTGCTATGGAGCCGATTTGATGACCTGGCTCATGGACGGCAAACGCCCCCAGAGCGTCACAGCTGTAACGCAACAGATTAAGCCGCAAATCTACCCGCGGGTGGACGATGAGGCGACGATTATCCTCAAGTATTCGCAAGCGCAAGCGATCATCCAAGCCTCATGGAACTGGCCTTTCGATCGCAAAGACATGGAAGTGTACGGTCAGAGCGGATATGTGGTTACGTTGAAGAAGGACGAGGTTCGAGTGCGGCGCGCCGAAGACAAACAGGAACAACAGCTGTCGGCCAAGCCCGTGCCTGCGCCCTATGACAATGAACTCTCCTATTTCCGGGCAGTGATTCTCGAGGGAGCGAAAGAGGACGGCTTGTCGTCTCTGGAGACAAACGTGACCGTCACCGAGATCCTGGACGCAGCGCGCCGCTCCGCGCAGGAGGGAAAGACCGTGCTATTGCCGCAAGAAAGATAGCGCTGGGGTCACGCTCGGCCGGAGATCGTTCTTGCTCCGGGCTTAGCCGTTCCAACTAACAAATCGCGCGCGCGCACTTGTTCGAGTGCGCTCGAACGCGTCCGGCAATCCCCGTAGCAGATCAGTAGCTACCAGCGAGTGCTCGCCCATGATCCCCCGCATGACGTCGCCCGCCAGGCCGTGCAGATGGACGGCAGCGCACACGGCCAGCATCGGATCACTGGGATGTTGCCCGATCATAGCGGCAACCATTCCGGTCAGAATGTCTCCCGTGCCACCGGTGGACATACCCGGGTTCCCGGTGGTGTTGACCCAGGCATCTCCATTGGGCTGTACCACCAGCGTCCTGTTTCCCTTAAGAACTACGATGAGGTTGTGCTCGCGCGCGAAATGCCGAGCTACTCCCAATCTGTCTTTCTGTACATCTGTTGTGGAACAGGCAGCCAGTCGGCCCATTTCGCCGGGATGGGGAGTAATCACCAGCGTGCGCCCACTGCCATTCATGTCATGTGTATGCCCCTGAAATGCATTCAGGCCGTCGGCATCCAGCACCATGGGCAGCTTTGCATTCGCAACTAGCGAGCGCACCAATGTCGTGGTATGCGGGTCACGCGAGATCCCCGGACCAATGGCGAGCACGGTCATGCTCTTGAGGAGTTCGTCGATGCGCAGACCCGCTTCGGTGGCAATCGTTCCGGCGGCGGTTTCAGGCAGGGGCTCGGTCATCAACTCCGGATAAAATGCCGCCACCGTTGGAAGTGCCGACTTCGCCGTAGCAACAGTTGCGAGGCCCGCGCCGGCGCGCAATGCCGACATAGCCGCCATCGCCGCTGCGCCAGCCTTGCCCAGCGATCCTCCGACGACCAGCACATGCCCATAAAGGCCTTTGTTGGAATTCGCCGGACGGGGGCCAATCAGGGGAGCGATATCCGTGGATGTAATTACGTTCAGCTGAAGGGAAGAGAGAATCGCTTCCGGAGGCGAACCGATCGGCGCAACACAAGTGGGTCCATCGGTGAGCAGGCTGAAAACATGCGCCGGACGGGGCGCCGTGAAAGTCACAATCGAATTCGCGCGCGCCACGATTCCCTGTTGCGGAGCCATCCCATCCGCGTGCGCACCCGACGGGATATCTACTGCAACCACCGGAGGATCGCACCGGTTCAGAAGTTGAATCGCCTCGGCATAGACGCCTTCGACGGGCGGCTTGAATCCGGTTCCCAGGATTGCATCTACGTACAGGTCAGCCTGGGAAGCACCAACGCGACTGAGTTCCTCGCCCGTATGGGCAGCCACCGCTTCTACTGGGAGCTTCCGGTACATTGCCGCGGCGTCACCCTGCACGTCCTTGGGGTCGGCGAGCAAAATCACCCGGACGTTCTTGCCCCTCTCGTGTAATTGCCGGGCGGCGACGAATCCATCGCCGCCGTTATTTCCTTTTCCACAGAAGATGACAATGCGCTGTGCCGAACTGTAATGAGCAAGCACA
>QHVR01000793.1 GCA_003223595.1 Acidobacteriota bacterium | reverse complement strand
TGGGAGCGAATCGACGCCCCCTGGTGCAGCGCTTGCGTGGATTCACTCATAATCCAAGCCAGGTGAGCTTCGCTCTCGAACTTCTTTTGCAGGCCATCAGCGGGGGTCTTAACTCGCGGATCCATCTTCACGGTCAGTGGCGCTGTAGTTGTTTTACCGTCTACGCTCAGACGCACGGTGTATGTTCCGGGCAGAGCGTTCGGGCCGAGCGGGTAGCGCGGAGTGTCGTGCGGGACGGCGGAGATGGGATAGTCATGCCGCACCATACCCACCGGTGCATCCCCGGCTGTGTCGAGAGTTGGTGCGGCGGGCGTACCCAGTACAGCGGAATGAGCTGCTGGCGCAGTTCTTCTTCGGTCGCCTCCGGCTTGTCGGTGTTCGCATAACTGCGGACGACCTGACCTTTGCCATCCAGGATCTCAATCATCACGGACTTTGCAGCGGACGGAAGGAAATAGTCGAGGATCGCTCCATCCGGCGGATTGGCGCCCGTGGGCTCATCCGGCGGCATTGGCGTGTCGGTATAGGTGTCACGCTGAATGCGGTACGCAGCCGCCGGCTCGTACAAGTGAGCCGAATTCGTAACTCCCGCAGCGATCTCGCGCAGGGGCGCAATGTCATCCAGAATCCAGAACGAACGTCCGTGTGTGGCCACGATCAGGTCGTCATCCTTGATCCACAGATCGCGCATGGATGTACGCGGAAGGTTCAGTTGCAGGGACTGCCAGCGATCTCCATCATCGAACGAAACCCAGACAGCATTTTCTGTGCCCGCGAACAGCAGGCCCTTGCGGACGGGATCTTCGCGCACGGTATCGACGGGGCCGAAGTCCGGCAGTCCGGCCGTGATCAGTTTCCAGCTCTTGCCGCCGTCGTGCGTGCGATAGATGTAGGGATGCGTGTCGTTGATGCGGAAGCGGCTCACCGAGGCATAGGCAGTGTTCTCGTCGAAATGCGATGGGGAGAGTTGGGTGACCTTGCTCCATGGAGTCAGCTCTTTGGGGGTGATGTCAGCCCAGTTCTTCCCGCCATCGCGAGTGATCCAAAGCAGGCCGTCATCGGTTCCGGCCCACAGAGTATCGAGAGACTTGAATGACGGTGCCAGAGAATAGATGACTCCACGCTGATTCTCCGCTCCTTTGTTGTGCATGGTTCCGACACTGGGCGGAGCGCCCGGATTCTCCCGCGTCAGATCTTTGCTGATCTCCTGCCATGAAGTCCCGGCATCTGTGGTTTTGAACAACACGTTGGTGGCGTAATAAAGCACATGCGGATCAACCGGCGAAAAGATCAGCGGCTCGGTGCGGTTGGCGCGGTACTTGCCATTGCGCAAGGGAATGGGCGTGATGTCCTGCACCTGGCCGGTGGTCCAGTGGAACTTCGAAACCTCGGTCCGGCCTGCGCCGTATATCAGATCGGGGTTCAGCGGGTCGGGTGCAACGTATCCATACTCGATCACGCCCACCGGATGCCAGTCGCGAAACGTGACTGCGCCGTCATTGCCGCGGCTGTTGATGCAAACCGAGCCGCTCTCCTGCTGTCCCGCGCAGACACGGTAAGGAAAAGAATTGTCGGCGATCGCGTGATAGAGCTGCGCCGTGGGCTGGTTGTA